>JBPOHH010000026.1:0-4977 GCA_052035765.1 Bacteroidota bacterium | reverse complement strand
GAAAACCGTAACTAATTACGTTTGTTAGGAGTTCGTCGAGTGCGAGGTCTATCGCAAACCCTACATTCATCGGCACATCGTTCGACTCCAGAAACTCCTCCATCATCCCGCTTAAGCGGGCAATTTCAGGACGTTTATTGGCGATTACTACGGTTCGATTTTTCATACATCATCCTTCATAACGTAATGTAAGAACAGTAATATCATCGGCTTGGGGCGCGCCGGTTGCGAATTTTTTCACATCAGTGATTACCCCGTTCATTATATCTGAAATACCGGCATTTTTATTGAGTTTTTTGAGCGTCTCTTCAAGGCGCGGGTCGGTATAGAGATTGTCGTGAATGTCCATCGCCTCAGTGACGCCATCAGTATAAAGGAACATCGCATCTCCCTTTTCGAGCTGGAGTTTTGCATTTTCGAACGGCATTTCTTCCATAATTGCGAGCCCCATACCGCCGGTCTTTTTCATCATTTCCACCCCGCCATTTTTGCGGAGAATGAATGGTAAATTATGTCCGCCATTGGCATATTCGACCTCGCCGGTGCGGATATTAAGAATACCGTAAAAGACAGTCACAAAAAGAGTTGAAACGTTTTCAGCTGCAAGTAAATCATTTACTATTCCCAATACATCTCCCGGCTTGCCGCCGAGGAGTGCCGTAGACTTGAGCATCGTGCGGCTCACCGCCATGAAGAGCGCGGCCGGCATCCCTTTGCCCGAGACGTCCGCCATGACAAATCCGAGACGGTCTTTATCAATCAGGAAAAAATCATAGAAATCGCCGCCTACATCTTTGGCTGCAATCATTTCAGCGCAGATGCCGAATTCTTTGATCTGTGGAAACGGATTATTCGCATCCGGAAGGATCGCGTGCTGAATCTTACTTGCCGTGTCAAGGTCGCGCTTAATAGCTTTAATATATGCCTCGACCAGATTATTCTTCACCTGCAGGTCACCCAAAATCTTGGTCTTGATAAATGCCGATGTGATATGCTCTTTCAAATTCCTGAGCAAGCTGAAATCGCGGTCATCAAAAGCATTCGTCTTGCGGGTATTGTCGATAATCAAAAATCCCTCTACCTTGTCCTGCACCTTCACGACCATCACTGCGCGTGAATAGTTAATCTCCTTGCCGTCGGCAGCTACAGCTGTATAGATATCCTGATACACTTCCTGAGTATTTTGAAGATAAATTTCTTCTATTTCCTGCAATGTACGGCGTTCCTCATGAGACTCATCCCATCCCAATTGTGCTTTTGCTTCATACCACTCGCTGTCTGCGCTGAGTACGAGGAGCTCGGCATGCTGCACACCACGGATTATCCGCTTGGTTTTCTCGAGAATTGACTGCAGCATTTCCGAGAAATCAATTTGTGCATTAATCGACTTCACAATGGCATTAATTTTCTCTAACTCATCATTTTTATTGGCAAGTTCGGCTGAGGCAATTTCAATCTCTTCTTTCTGATGCACCACCTCACTCGTTCGCTCCTCGATGACACGCTCGAGTTCGCGCTTTTCCTTTTCCGCCTGTTGTAATCTCCAGCGTACGAGCAGCCAGACGGTACCTGCCGAAAACAGAAAATACCCGACGTATGCCCACCATGTCTTGAACCATGGCTTGAGAATCTCAAATGTATACGTTGATTCACTGCTGATCGCGCCGTAAATATTCTTGCATCGCACGCGGAAGGTGTATTTTCCATCGGAGAGGTTGGTGTACTCTTTTTGTAAATCACGCTGCCAATCAGACCAATTGTCGTCGAATCCTTCGAGCTTGATCTGGTAGAGATTAGCCGGGGAATTATCGAAATTAGCTCCTACATATTCGAACCTCAGCGTGTTTTTGTCATACGGCAGTATCAGCTGGAATTCGGGATTCTGTTCCAAGCTCGGAATACGGTTCCCATCGAAGTAATTACCATCAAAAGCAAGAGAATCCGAATTAATTGTCACCCGACGGATAAGAGCAGGAAAAGGCACGTTATAGTTTTTGGCCACTGTTTGATCGTAGCGAATCACACCGTCGGGTCCACCAAGCCAGAGCGCATCTTTACCCGGTAAAATAGCCCATACGGTGGTTGCAGCAATCGGTAAAAACGGAGTCTTTTCATACTGATAATGTCCATCCTGGGTTCGCCGGTAGAGGGAAAGATTCTTATCATTGCCGGTTGTTATCCAAATATTCCCGTTGTCATCTTCATGGATTCGGGAGAACCATCCGTCGCGGAGCGAGGAGTCAAGTTCGGTGGCCGCCTCGAAGATATTTTTTGTCGTATTAAATCGCATCACACCGTCCGGTGTAGCAAAGAGTGCTCTGCCGCCAATAATAGCAAGGTGATTTCCGAGCATCGCCGGTAGCTTGTGTGTTGTGTCGTATCGTGTCATTTCCGGACGTTCCGTGCCATCAGCAGGAGCCCGAAAGCGTAGAATTCCTTTGGCTATTGTCGGTATCCACACCCAGCCGTCTTTATCTTCGGCGATTTCATGTATTTCATTATATGGACATGGGATAGAACCGCTCGACACCCAGCCGGCTGCTCCAAGTTTAAGCACCGTCACTGAGTTTTTTTCTCCGGCAAAGACGACATTCGGATGAGTTTTAGACTCACATAAGCTAAATGAGAATCCCTGTATCACCTTCCGTGCTGCCTGCTTGTCAACGACATATATCCCTTCGCTTGTCGCCGCTAAGAGTCCTTTTGCCGTCGGAAGAATCGCCCAGCATGTGGTGGAGATTCCACTCACCGCCGTAAATCCGCCCGATTGTTCATTGAGAGTATAGAGTCCTTCGTAGGTTGCGAAATACAGCATGCCATCGTGACGTTTGCAGTCCGTCACTCCGCCCTGTGGCGCTTTCGACTCGGTCATGAATGTCAGCGGCGACGGCATTTCGACACGGGAAATACCATTATTGAGCGCCAGCCAGAGTCCGGATTGGCGATCGGTAAATAAAAACTTCACATTTTCACTCTGCAGTCCGGCTGCTTTGTTGATAATCGTCAGTAGATTTCCGGCGCGGTCGAGAATTATAGCGCCATTACGGGTCGTGCCGATGGCAAGTGAACCGTCAGAGAGAAGTGCTGCTTCGCTGAGTCGATTCGCCTGAATAATGGATGCAGCATTCGTCGGGTATGGCGTAAGATGCTGATAATCATAATAATACAGTCCATTATTTGCTGTGATTATCAATGTCTGTCCGGTGCTCGTCGGCAACATCGACACTACTTCCATGCTTTTTGCCGTAATCTCTGCACTCGGCAATTTGCGGAATTGTCCATTGACGATTTCGAAGAGTTCTAAACTCCGCTCCTGCACGATGATTCTGCCACCAACGGAGAAGGATGCAAGAATTTCCTGATTCGCGGGAATTGCCGTTATCTTGTTTTTATTCCAATGAAATACCGACGTATTAGTGATGAACCAGATTCCGTCATGATTGGCATACGCACGCCATACATCCAAAAAATCCTGATCTTTCTTCCCGACTTTACTCAGCAGGGAAATAAATGTCGTCGCTCCCGTGGAGTCCGGTACCAAATACCCGAAGTCACCCCGAGCGCCCACGTAAATTCTTCCCGTAGAATCACATACTACCGAACGTACAATCGAATTCCCCGATGTGGGAATCGTACGCCATGTAGCTCCGTCATGCTCAAGCACACCGGAGGTATTGGCAAAATACACCAGTCCGCGCTTGTCCTGTGTGACTCCAAAATTCTGTCCGTGCGCCTGATATCTCTCAGGCGTGTAATTACGCATCGTCGGAACGCCGGGCAAACGCATTGCCGGTGCCGCCTGCATTGTCGGCATCTGCTGCGCTTGTAAGGGATTACCAAGACAGAGAAGAACAGACAACAAAAGAAAGTAACATCGTGTATTCGTCATAAGTGCTTGTATTACAAGAGATATTTATACTGTAGTTGTTTCACTGACCACAGACTCCAAAAAAGAATCGGCAAGCTTCGTATGCGCCGCAATTGGCTCATACAGCTTATACTTATTGATGCGCAGCAGACGCGCCGGCTCCATGACACGATATCGTTCTGCAATGTGACCACTGCTGCCTATGATACCAATAAACGAATGCGTCGTATATCGCTGTGAATCTGTCGTGACAGGCACCGCAGCGACGACACCCGAAATCACCCACAGGCAATATTCAGCACCATTCTGAGATAGTTGTATTTCCTCTCCCTCCATGAGGTCTATATCTTCCGTCAGGCGTGCTATATCGACGATATCATGTTCGGGGACATTCTTAAAATTCGCAACTTTCTTCAAAAACAGTACTTTTTCGTACATGAGCATGCATCTGTTTGCCATTGAGTCACTTACACGTTCACGCACACCGCTGTCACTGAGTTGTTTAATCGAATATACCTGCTCGATATACAGCGTTGGCTGTGTCTTCATGAGCGACAAACCGGCACATTCAGCGAGGAGCATATCGCTGTGAACAGTATTTGCCAGTAGGACTTCGGCGCTTTCCGCACTTGTAACGGTGCCGAGCAGCAGCAGTGCGCATGCCTTCGTCCAGCGGTGGACGGTAGAATTTTCTTTAAATATTATATTCTTCAGACGCTCGCCGATCGGTAATTCTTCCTGTGGATAAAGAAACTTAAAAGCATGAATACAATCCTTCGGTGCGAGGTCTTCCAGGAATGGCAGGAAGAGATGTTTGATTTCCGGTGGAACGGTAATATCAATAATTTCAAGGGCATACACCCGGGACGAACCGCTTCCGTTCTCCATAATCTCGCGGATATAGCCGATTGTCTTGGCATCAAACATGAGGGAAAGCAGTACATAGAGCCGCTCTTTCTTCTGCATATATTCCCATTCAAGCGCTCGTACGAGATCTTCGGCACCGTCTGTATCTGCCACATCGACAATTGCAGCCATCGTCCAGACCATACTCCCGACCTCTTCTTCGAAGTCCTGCTTGAGCATCGTATATTCATATCTATCAGCCG
>JBPOHH010000048.1:0-4422 GCA_052035765.1 Bacteroidota bacterium | reverse complement strand
GGATAATATTCAGGGCTATCTCGTGCTCTTTACTCCTGAAACACAGGCAGATACCAATAAACTACCGCAAGACGGCAAAAGCTATGCACCGGGCGAAGCAATCGGCGACTGGCGCGTGCTGGGTAATATGTCATCAACGACCACGACATTCGATGATGGAGTGCCGACGATGCCCTGCGGAGTGGGTTATAAATATCGTGTATTTGCCTATCGCTTTACCAAAGATGAGCTACAGGATCCGACGATTTCCAGCGACCCGACATACGGGCGAGGCCGCTCGTACAACGAAACAAATTATGCGTCTGCTACGGTGATTAAAAATGCACCCGTCAAGCCGGATATTACCGCTTCCGGACCACTGTCCTTCTGCCCCGGTAAAGACGTAACACTCTCGACGGTAACGACTGCCGGTCTCACTTTCCAATGGTCACGCAATGGCACCGATATCCCCGGCGCGACGACGAATTCAATCGTCGCTACTACGGCAGGTCAGTATAGAGTTCGCGTGACGAATGCCGTCAATTGCACTACCGAGTCTGACCCGAAAGAAGTAATTATTCTCGCCAAGCCAATTGCTGTGATTACAGCGAGTTCGCTTGTGCTCTGCGCCGGTGATACCGTCCGCCTGACATCTGATGCTGCCACGAGCTATGAATGGATGAAAGACGGCGTTAGTATTCCCGGGCAAACCGGTCAAATTCTCCGCGCGACTTCGGCCGGCTCATACCGAGTGATTGTCAAAAATGCCGATGGATGTGCTGATACATCGCAGGCGACAATACTTACTCAACGGGTAATTTCCTATACGTTCGACACGCCCGAAATTGACTTCGGCAAGCTCAGCGACTGTCAGTCGAGTGCAACACGGACAATAGTCCTCACCAATACAAGTAATGAATCAATTACCATCGATAATATTTCGACATCGCCCGGCTTCGGGTTTGTAGCACCGAGTTTATCGGTGACGATTCAAAAGGGGCAAACGCAAACCTTTACCTTTCAATTCACACCGCAGGTATCGGGCACGACCACCGGTACGGCGACCTTTACCGCGTCACCCTGCGGACTCAAGCAAACAATTACCCTCAAAGGGTCGAAAGATGTTGCAAAAGTCGCTCTCAATGTTACCTCAATAGATTTTGGTACGATGCTCTCCTGCGCGACCACAGCGATTGATACGGCAATTCGTATCTATAATCGGGGAACGGGAGACCTCATTATCCCGGGATTTTCTTTTGTTAATTCTTCGGGGTATAGTGTGGGTGTAACTCCTACTCCCAAAACAGTTAAACCGGGCGACTCTGCTGAATTTATCTTGAAATTCACACCTACTCCGGGCGTGGCAACGTCGTATTTTTCTACATTGATTTTCGGCTATCAATTCGGTATTTGCGCCGATTCCCTGAGCATAAATCTTCAGGGAATTGTCGTCACGCCGAGCTTCACGGCAGACATTACCGACATCACCTTTCCCATGATACAAGCATGTGACCCGCCACGAGATACGGTGATTACGCTCACAAATCCCGGTTCGGACACCCTACGGATCACCTCGCAGCCTACCGACCCGAATGTACAGTTTATCGGGCTGCCGGTGACAATTTTACCCAAGCAAACGGCGCAACTGCGGGTGAGGTTCCAACCGCAGTCATTCGGCACATTTACCGCATTATCAATCCCGATCATTGCCGATAAATGTAATGCAAGTGTCGTGCTGAAAATATCCGGTTCGAAGCAAGGAACGACCTTTAAATTCAACGAAGAGAAAAATCTCAATTTCGGAGATATGAGCTACTGCAGTGCCATACAATACGAGCTGCCGAACAGACTCAATATTACCGGTGCGACCGGAAATGAGAGAATCTCGAAAATCATCGCAAATCCTCCGTTTGTCGTCGTGTCACACAAAGAAGGCGACGCTGTGAAAGACGGCGAAGACCTACGGATTCAATTCGCCCCTGCTGCCATCGGTGACTTCCGAGATACGATTTATGTAGTCTTTGAGCCCTGTGGAGTGCAGCGAGCAATACCCGTGCGCGGACGCAGAGTATCGACGTTATTTACTGCCTCGCCGAACCCTGTAGACTTCTCCATCGTCGATTCCGGCGCAACAGTTGACAAAGTCGTCACCATCCGCAATACCGGTACATCCGATATCCAAATCAAACAAATTGATGGTGTTACTCCGCCGTTCTCCGTGGTGTCGATGACGGGTGTTCTGCCTGCCACGCTCAAAACCAACGAAACGATGGACGTGACAATACGCTATGCGCCACTTGCTGCTAATCGTGACTCGGTGCTCCTGAAATTTAGAATCGACCGTCCGTGCGATACCAATGCTGCGATTACCCTCCTCGGAATCGGTAAGGTCAATCCTCCGCCCCCGCCGGCTGATACCATTCCCACCACCGCTACGCTTCAAATCGGCAGCGGTACGGCGAATGTAGGTGAGAGAATTTCCTTCCCGCTGACGATTACATCCACCGACATTCAGCTTTCGAGAATCTTCCGCTTCGCAATTGACGTGAGCTATAATCCACGTCTCCTGATGCCGCGCGCAGTACGCATTGGCGCAGCTCAGGCAGGTTTTACGGCAAGCTTCGCTGACGTAACTCCCGGACAAACAACAATTACCGTGTCACATCCCGACGGACTCTCTTCATCGCAATTTATTCAGCCCGGTGCATTTGCCGAGCTGGAATGCGAAGCTCTCCTCGGTGATGAACTTACGACACCACTCACACTGAGCAATCCAAACATTACCCGCGCTCCCCTCCCGACAGCGAATAAAAAAGCTAATCTTACGCTCGGCTCAGCCGGCACATTCACCCTTTCCGGTGATTGCGCTTTGGACAGCCGCCGCGTTCGGGTCGGCGGGAATGTGACGCTCGTGCAGCGCGCCGCATCGAGTGATGTTTTGGAATTAGAATTCGAAACCGTCAGCGAAGATCATACCTCACTCGCTGTCTATTCCTCCCTCGGTACACTCACCCGTGAGCTCTACGCCGGACCTCTTGTCTCCGGTAAACACACAGTACAATTAGACCTCAGCGGTATCTCCGGCGGCGCCTATTATGTGGTCATGCACAGTGGTACAAGTGTGCGCGTATTGCCGGTATTGATTGAAAAATAAAGGGATGGTAGGGCTGTGGTGATTGGTCTCATTATTCCACGGTAGGGGCGAATTGCTTTCGCCCCAATGCTGCCTGCTTAAGAAGAATTTGGCAAGTAATTGAACCCTTCGACTAGCTCAGGGTGACCTAACTCATTATTCATGCTGAGCTTGCCTCTACGCATCAAGCAAATGCCAATTTCTTACGTTGACTGTAGTACATGCGATTCGCCCCTACGGTCATTATTCCAACCGAGAACATTCATTTTCTATTCTCCCAATGCTCCGTCATTATTACACATTACAGCATATAGCCCGCGAGATGAATACCGTGCTCTCCGGCGCTATGCTCATCGAGTGCTTTACGCAGGAAAAAAACACGCTGATTATGGCGTTTGAACGTGGCGGTGAAGACCTCTATGTGGAATGTTCGCTCGACAACAAGCTCGGCGCCGTCTATCTCCGTCCCGAATTCGGGCGGGCGCGGCGGAATTCCACGACCATTTTTCCGAACTCCGTCGGCGTGCTTGTGCGCGGCGTGCGGTTGCATCCTGAAGATAGAATTCTGACCATTGATTGCGGCACAGTACAAATTCATTTCGTCCTCTTTGGCGGCGCAAGCGGGAATGTACTTCTCACGGATGCGAACGGTATGATTCTCGATTCGTTCAAAGTCCGAACAGTGAAAAATCTCGCGCTTGAGAAGAGTGTGATGCCGCGAACTGTTGAAAAACCAACGACTTCAGCCGAACTAACCGTGCTCGCCTCCCTCACCGAAACGGACGTCTTTCTCGGGAAAATCTACGCGCAGGAAATCTGCCGTCGAGCAGCGATTCTCCCCGGGCGAATGCTTGGCACGCTGAGTGATGCCGAGCGCGCCACTCTCCACCACGAAACAACTGCTCTACAGCAGGAATGCCTTCGCGCTAAAGAATACCTGATTCTGCTCAAGGGCGATGCAGCGCTGATGTCGCTTATTCCCTTATTCGGCTATGAGATGGAGTCCGGATATGCGTCAGCAAGTGCAGCGGTGAGAAAGCGGATAATTCTCACACGGCGGGGTGAGAAATTCCGCAGTGAACGCAGTAAACACGAGACGAATGTCGGGAGAATTACCAAGCGATTGCGTGCAAGTATCGCGCTGATGGAAAATGATGCAACAGCTGATGCCCGCGCTGCTAACTATAAGCAATGGGGTGAGTTGCTGCTCGCCCAACCGAACGCGCGCCGTCTCGCCGGTGAGTCGATTACTCTTCAATCATGGACGGATGAAACGCTGACTATTCCTCTCGACCCACGGCTGACGCTTG
>JBPOHH010000298.1:0-1789 GCA_052035765.1 Bacteroidota bacterium | reverse complement strand
TGATGTCGGATAGAGTCTTGTATTCGCGCATCGAGCTTGCGGGCGGAGTCGATTTCTTCATTGAGGTAATGAAGTTTACGTTCGCGGCGCTCCCATTTATTTTGTAATCGTTCGCAGCCAGGGAGCGATGCGATCATACATACGATGCTGCAAATAAAGAAGTACCGCGCGAATTTCGGATGATGTGTAAACATATATAATAGAGTAATTTGTCGTGTAATGGTTGATTGTGCGGGTGCAAATTACGAGGAAAAATTGGAATATGAAGCTCGATGACGGGTACTAGATGAGAGATGTCTTTATGGAGATTGCGCTCCTTGTGTATGGGTTGTATTACCTTGAAAAACGTGTACATCTTTGGGGAACTATGACCTTTAGCTTGAGAAGTATAGTGTTGGTTGTAAGTGCTTGCATAGCTTTTGGGGGCTGTGAGTATAGGTACTGTGGCGTGGAACTCAACAGGCAAGGTGTCTTTAAAATTGAGAAACGCGATTATCAAGGTGCAATTCACGATTTTGATTCCGCATTACAATGCATGCCGCAGTATGCACTTGTGCATTACAACAGAGGGTACTCAAAATTGGCGTTAGGCGATCACAAAGGGGCTATCAGCGATTTTACCAATGCGATACGGTACGACAGTAACTATTATGAATTCTATAATTTACGGGGAGTTGCAAAAACACATCTCGATGATTTTTCGGGTGCGATTGTAGATTATACGGATGCTTTACAATGTAAGAATGTTCTCTCATCGAATGTCTATCTCAACCTTGGGCATGCAAAATCTGCGCTTGAAGATTATGCAGGAGCAGTTGCCTATTATGATACTGCCTTATCAAAGGACCCAAATCTTGACGAGGCATATTATGGCAGAGGAATGTCGAAGTCTGCAATAGGTAATCATCAAGCTGCAATTGAGGATTTGACGAAGGCAATATATTACAATCCCAACAATGCGGAGGCCTATTACAGTCGCGGACGCTTACGCGAAATTCTTGGCGATAACAAAGGTGCAAAGCAGGATGATGCATCGGCAAAAAAACTCTACCCCGAACTGCCGGAATGGGATCTGTCGGAATTGCAGCGCTGAAGAACACTAAATTCATCACCACTTTTAACTAAAATCCAAAAACTCAGTCACTCACTTGCTAACTTTTTAATGAGCTTCACCTTTCTTTTGCATAGAGTTCACTTTTAAAGTATCTTTGCACTGAAATCACCCAAAGAAGTACCAATACCACACGATTATGTATGACTACAGAAAGACAGATCACATTTCACGAACAGTATTTTCAAGAGTTCTATCTTCATGTAGATGAAAAAGTAAAGGATAAAATTGGCTACATTTTTCAATTAATCAGAACTGTAGATAAGATTTCGGAAAAATTTCTCAAACATGTCGAAGGAACCGTTGGACTTTATGAAATTCGAGTAGAAGTTGTAAGTAATATATATAGAATTTTCTGCTGTTTTGATAAAGGTATGTAATTGTACTCGTTAATGCATTTCAAAAGGAATCTCAAAATACTCCTAGAAAGGAAATTAAGACAGCTGAAAGACTAAAAAAAGAATATTTCGCACTATCCGAAGAACAACATGAATAAAAACGAAGCAATACTATACGCGACAAATTTTGACGAACTCCTCGATATTCAATACGGAAAAATCTGCAAAAAAAACACGTGATGAATTTGAGGAAAAAGCGCAGTATTCTGTTATAAGTGAAATGCTTGCAGTAACAACACAATAGAAATTTATAGTACATTTATACTACCATCCATGAAGA
>JBPOHH010000056.1:0-4987 GCA_052035765.1 Bacteroidota bacterium | reverse complement strand
GCGGTGTGAGGCGGAGGAGATTATCCCCTCGCCATTCATCATTGGTGAGCACTGTTTTATTCGTATTCAGATTGGTAAAGACGAGCCGGCGATCGACGTCATCGTGAATCACCGCACGATCAAAAAGTATATCAAATGCTGTTGAAATGCCAACGTTTTTTGAGCTATCGGCAAGGGGAAGGCGGAGCGTCGGAATCGCCGCCGTATCGCCGCGATCAGCTTCAGCGCGGAAGAGCTTGCTTGCCACGGTATCGGAGATGGGATTGCCGGCAAGATCGCGAACTGTTGTATCACCTTGGCGAATGGAGAGCTTCCATTTCACGGTCGTATCGAGTGCGGGAGCAACGGAGAGAAAGACCGATTTACCGTTTTTTGAATTCATCCACACGGCTTTGGTGGTCACGCCGAGTTGTCCGGCTGAGTCGCGGACCATATAATTACCCGGCGCAAGGGACGCTGTATCAATATCTTCGCTGAACGTTGCCTCGATGGTCGTGGGGTTCATCGCCTGCACATCATAGAGCTGAGGACGGGAAATATCGGCAGCTGCGCCGATGCGTAAATTGACGGTCGGAATACTGTCCTGACGGAGCGAAATATCCGAGAGCGGCGCGCCAAATCCATCAATTCCAACGCTATAGAGCTGGTCTTTATATTCATCTTTAATGGCGAATAAGCGGTACTTTCCGGCAGGGAGAGCGCGAAATTCAAATATACCGCTTGTGCCGACTTGAGTGCGGTATTTGGGTTTGGTCGTGGCAGGATTGAGTGTATCAGGATTGATTCCCGCAAGCGGATATAAAAATATAAACACACCCGACGGCGCGTCGGAGGTGAGCTTGCCGCGGATAATGCCGCTATCAAGATGATTACCGGTAGAAAATATAAGCGTAAATGCTTGGGTTGGCTTGTTATTCGACAGGTCTTCGTATTCGGTGCCGAGCGTGAGGGCATACGTAGTATTCGAGTCGAGCGGTTCGGCGAAGGTAATCTCGACTTCGCGGCCGCTCCACGAATATTCGAGGCGTTTGGGCGGGGAAAGATAGACATTCTCGGCTACTTTGCCTTTGTTGACATATTCGCTGAAATGGAGAGTGGCGTAGTCTCCGCGGAAATTCAGTGTGCCGGTAGCGGGTGTAAATTCTGTTATTTCAGGAGGTTCCTTATCCGGCGGACCACCTGACGGCGGCTGTGAATTCGCACATGAACCAAGCAGGCAGGCAAGCAAGCAGGCAGCGAGCGGCAGAACAAAAGTGAATCTATGGCGGATTGATTTCATGCTGCAAAATTACGGATTTAATCCATAAATCGCGTGGGTTTTGATGGGGCTATGGGGAGTGAGGACTTGGCTTGGAGCTATGAACTCTGCTTTTTGCCAAGCCGAAGGATGATGCGTTTGCGAGTCGGCTTACCGATACAGTGTTATTTTAATATAATTATCTGTTGAGAATTGAGTTGAGGATGAAAATTTATTATTCCTATCGTTAGTTGTAGTTGTTCCAGAAGAGAAATCGTAGCTACTCTCTGTGGCTGACGTTGAGAATTTAGTGAATATAGTACTTAACTCACTACCTGAATATGAAATTTGTATGCCGTTCGGTACCTCTTTAAAATGTATGTTTTGGAGCTTCAGGTTAAATCCACTGCTACTATTTGTAGAATGGTTGTTCACGCCGGTATAGTCAGCTTGAGAAAAGGATATATTCAGTTCTTGAATTATCTGATTCACTACATCGACATTACCAAAAGCTGTAAACTGACTTCCAATCCCATTCCCGAAAGGATTAAGTCCATAGCAGCACATAGAGATATACCCACTATTAGTATTACTGTAGCATGTAGAATATTTATAACGACTGTCCGGGCATTGTGTCAGAGTCTTAGTAAGTACAACAGGGCTTACAACTGTATCGAGCTTGGTAGAAGTCGTGCCTGACTGTCCTAATGGTCTGACGTTTGTGGACGTATAATTATAGGCAGTACCATCAATTTTCACATCGACTATTGCTTTCTCAAATTGATATTTCCGCGGTTCTAAGAGAATTTGCTGCATAACAGAGGATGCTTTGGGGAGTATGCGGAGAACAATCGAATATGTCCCTACATGTACTCCAAACGGCACCATTACTTTTATGACAGTATCAGATACAGATATTGGATATGCTGTAACCACAGAGCTTTCATCAAATGTTATAAGTACATTATCCGAAATTGATCCGAAATTTCTACCTATTATCGTGATGGTATCACCGCGCCATGCTTTTATCGGCTGGAGCAGAGTTATTTTTGGATCTATCGAATTCATAGTAACGCGGCCGGCCTCAGTCACATAGATATTCTGCTTGTGGATGGTGATGGTGTAGGTTTTTTCAGTAACGGATTGTGGAACCAGAAGCTGAATCTTCGTGTCAAGCAGGGCAATAATCTTGGCGGGGATTGAGTCAAACATCACAGTAATTTCAGAGATAACGACACCAAAATTCTTACCCATAATCGTAACCGTATCCCCACGCCATGCGGTCGTCGGCAGTATTGAAGCTACACTGATATTTTTTGCATAATCTACTATTCTTGTAATCATGATCTGTCCTGCTTTTACCTTTTCGGACTTACTCACAACATACACCTGATACGATTTTTCACTCAGTGTCGCCGGTAGTATTGCTTTGATTATGGCATCGGATACAAAAAACGGTGTAACCGTAAGTGTATCAAATAAAAGAGTCTGACCATCGCCCCATCCACCGAAATTCTTGCCGCTGATGGTGATCGTATCACCACGCCATGCGGTAGTCGGAGTCATTGATATCACGCTTATTTTGCTGCTCGATACATCCGTCGGCGTATCTGCGCACGCAGCGAGGATGAGGGTGAAGATGACGATAGTTGCGAGAATAGGGAGCTTTTGCATGATGCCCTCGGAAATAGATCTATAAAAATACAATAACCATTACCGTAGCTATTTACTTACAAATATATAGTATTTTTATGGTTAGAGTACTGTTACAAAACACAAGATATCAAGTCAGCGACGTGTAGACTGTACCGGACGGTAACGACATACGACCACCCTTCTAATAATTTACATATCTTTTGCAGCGAATTTCCATGAAATGTGTTACTATCGAGCCGGTAAATTAACCTCAATGGGACTTGTGATGGCGAAAATTGATACTTCCTTTACAGATGAACAGCTTACAGCATTGCTTTCCGGCAAGGATGCTGAGCGCGCCTTCACACTTCTCTACGACCGTTACTCCTCCCGTATTCACGCCTATTGCTATCGCATTGTCGAGGATAGCGCCCATGCCGAAGATATTTTTCAGGAAACATTTATCCGGTTTTTTCAGAATGCGAAGGCAGGACGCGAGATGCGTAACGTCCCCGGATTTTTGATCACCATTGCGCGGAATCTGTGCCTGAATCACAAGCGTGACCGAAAAGTCACCGTGGCAATTGATGACTATCATTTTCCGGTATCCGAATCGAAAAACTATGAACAAAAAGAGCTCCTCGACCTGATAGCACGTTCGCTCGAGCTCTTGGATTATGACCATCGTGAGGCATTTGTTCTCCGAGAATACGATGGATTAAGTTATGAAGAAGTCGCCGAAATAATCGGCACCACCGTGACGAATGCAAAGTCACGCGCCTTTCGGGCGAAGCAAAAAATCAAAGCAATATTACAGCCGTATCTCAAGGATTTATGCGGGTGAATTGTAGAACCCTGTATTGATAACATTATGGAATACAACGAATTATTATACGACTTTGTGGACGGGGTCACCGACTCCGGGCAGGAGCAGGCGCTCTTTGCCGCACTTGCCGAGAATGAAGAATTACGTTCGGACCTCAAGCAGCTCCTCGCCATGCGCGCCGCTGTGCAGAACGATACCAAGGCATTTATTCCACCGGCAAGCTCGACACTTTCACTGTTTTCATCGCTTGGCTTTTCGGCTCCGGTGGCGGTTGTTCCCGTCGAAGTAGGCATAGGTGCCAAGATACTCGAATTTTTAGGAAATTCCTCCAAAGCAATTACCACGGGTGTCGTCATGTCCGGTATCACAGCACTCTGTATGTATTTTTGGATGAAGGATTCTGCAATGAATACATCATCTCTTGCTGCAGAAAATATATCGTCCATTACCACAGAGCACACTACAGGTATCAGATCATTCGCCACCAAGACCACATCATCAGCAAATTCGTCTCAACTTACGGCAGGACAAGACCATACGACCATTACACCACCGGAGAGAATTATAAAATATGTCTATATCCGTGAAAAAAACACCGCTGCCGAAGCACAACGTACAGCACAATCGGCACTTGAAACCACTCCCCCAAACAGTACATTAGACGCGGCGACACCACAAGCTGACGCGGTAGAATCAATGACAACTCCACGTCTAATCCCGGCAGAATATCAGGCATCATCATCACCTGCGTTTATTCCTTCCATCGCAGCGGCGGCTACACCTCAGCCGGCATCATTTCAAGCGCCGAGTTTCGTGAATGTACCATCTGAAAACTCTCTACCGCTCTGGACTCTCGAGCTCCGCCGACTCGATACGCGTTCAAGTGAAATACCGACATTGGTCACGACTCCACCAATGTACAACAATCTCGCTCTTACGGGTTTGTTTACGTTGAATTCATCGTTTTTTGTGGGTTTAGAGTTCGCCCAAGAACAGTATTTCCAATCATTTACATCTAGCGACGCGCGTGGCAACACGTATCTCTACGAACAGAATCCGAGCTTGTCATCGCTGAGTGTAGTTGCGCGGTATGTGCCGTTTGAATGGCAGAAATTCCAGCCGATTCTTCAACTTGGGTTGGGTGGTACGGCAATCGGGCCGATTGGTCGCGGGCTGCTTGGGGTGCGATATTCACCGGAAAATAATGTGAGCTTTATGTTGAATCTTGAGGGCAGTGCCATGCAGTACAGCCATCAGAATATCAATTATACTTTGACAAAATTTGGACT
>JBPOHH010000319.1:0-2290 GCA_052035765.1 Bacteroidota bacterium | reverse complement strand
ATCATGTTAAAGAGAAGGTGCATCCAATCTGCGTGGATAAAACCCGAGGTCAGAAACCGGTAGTATTCTTTGTAATGTCGAATATGCCCGATGCTGAAAAGAAAATTCTCATAGAGAGCGCGATTGGAAAAGCAGAGTATCGTCACGAGGACATTGATACCGATGAGGAGGAGGCCGAGTGAAGATTCCATAAATAGTTCCCGTTAAATGAATTTTCTCATGTTTCGATGCGGAATACCGACTTCGATGAAGGGTTCGCCATAGACTTCATACCCAAGCTTGAGGTAGAATTCGACAGCCGTTTCGCGGGCATGAAGAATAATCTCGGTGAATTGTTCATCCCGCGCAACTTGTTCGCAATACTCGACTAACGCACGTCCTATACCCTTGCTTTGATAGGATTCATCGACGGCTACCTGCCGCATTTGCACGGTATGCTTGTCGATTGGCCGTAATTGAAGGCAACAGACAAGCGTGGAGCCGAGCAGACCGCGCAGGTGGATTTCGTTGTGTTCTTCGCTGAGCTGTTCGGACGTGAAGACCAAACCAAGGGGCTTTCTCAAAACGGCATACCGGAGAAGCACGGTCGGGAAATATTCGGGAGAATTATGTGTAATTCTTGAAAATGTAAGCTGTTGCATAGATTATGTGTGTTGATTGGTTGGCACGTGAACCGGGAATTCAACGATAAACGTCGCACCTTCGCCGATGGTACTTTCGCAACGTATGGTGCCATGCATTTGTTCGACGATTTTTTTGACAATCGACAAGCCGAGCCCGGATGAACTTTCCCCGCCGGTGGGCTTGGCAGAAAGGCGCATAAACTTCTGAAATAGATACTTTTGTTCGTCAGGCGAGATGCCCGGTCCTTCATCGCGGATACGGATTTGCAGCATATTTTCCGGTGTCGTTTCGACAGAAACATAGATATTTTTATGATGCGGTGAGTATTTGACGGCATTGGAGAGAAGATTTTCAATGACCTCACGGAATGCATTTTTATCAATGTATGCTCTCGAAGAATTCTTGTATTCGGGCAAAATATGAATATCTTTATGTCTTGCCTGTGCTTCGAAGGTATCGATAGAAATTTTGAGAATATCCGAGCATTCAACCGACTCAAACTCAAACGAATATTTTCCGATTTCAAGTGAATGAGAATTAAGCAGGTTAGTGATGATTTCATTCATCCGCTGCACGGACTTTTCGATATCGCCGATACGCTCCTGTGCCTGCTGGATTTGTCCTTTTTCATAAAACATTTTCGCGAGAGTACTTTGGAGGAGAATGCCGCCGAGAGGATTCCGTAAGTCATGTGCCGCAATGCTGAGAATTTCGTCTTTGTCACGGTTCATTTCGATGAGCTCTTGGGTGCGTTCGACGACACGTGCTTCGAGCTCCTGATTGAGCTTAAGGAGTTCGATTTCGGCGAGTTTCCGTTCGGTAATGTCTGCAATCGTACCGACAAGTTCGATGGGCTCACCATTTTTATCGGCTTTTACCAAACATTGATTCATCACATAGCGAGGAGGACCGTCGTCAACAAGAAATCTCGATTCCCAATACACAGGTGATTGATTCTGTAGGAGATACTCCAGTTTTTGAGCGACTAACTCTCTGTCATCAGGATGAATTAAGCTAAAAAAATCTTCGCGGATGGTTGGCAGGTCGGATGGGGTAATACCGGAAATTTTATACAAACCCGGTGACCAATTCACGACATTTGTCCGTAAATCCCATGTCCAATTGCCCACATTTCCCATTAATTGTGCATCGATGAACTTCTGTTCACTGGCTTTGAGACTTTTCACAAGTTCATAATGCATTGTCATATCACGCACAGATGCTGCAATGACCCGCCGTTGATCGAGGGTAAAATACGTGAGGGTAATATCGACAGGAAATACCTGACCGTTGGACTTTTTATGCTGGCCGTATTCAATGCGAATAGTCTCGCTTGCAAAGATTGTACGCGCCACTTCGGGCTCCACCGTAATATCGAGCGCGCTGAGCGAATTGAGAAATTCCTCGTTCGAATAGCCGTAGGTAGTACACGCAGAATCATTGACTTCGAGAAAACGTAAGGTGTTTTTGTCAATTATAAACAATGCATCATTCGCGACTTCAAATATACTGGAATGCTTCGCTCTGCCGGTCTCGACTTCCTGTGCATGATGCCGCAGATCGGTCTCTACATTTTCTAAATAACGCTGCCATTTACGGCAGAAGAGATAAAAAAGACCCGATGTTGTGCCTACGAAGAACATTCCCTTCAGAATCGAAAACTCGG
>JBPOHH010000099.1:0-1663 GCA_052035765.1 Bacteroidota bacterium | reverse complement strand
AGCGCGGCGATCCACGGCAAACGCTCCTCGGTGTGACAGGTTCCGGTAAGACATTTACGATGAGTAATGTCATCGCTGCTGTCAACAAGCCAACGCTTGTCATCTCGCCCAATAAAACACTTGCTGCGCAATTATACAGTGAATTCCGAGGATTTTTCCCGCACAACAGTGTTGAATTTTTTATAAGTTACTACGATTATTACCAGCCCGAAGCATACATTCCCACCACGGATACCTTTATCGAAAAAGACTTTGCGATTAATGACGAAATTGACCGTTTACGCCTCCGCGCGACGAGTTCACTTGTCGAGAAACGTCGAGACGTTATCGTCGTGGCATCGGTGAGCTGTATTTATGGTATCGGAGCGCAGGAATCCTTTGCAGCAATGATGTTTGTGATGAAAGTAGGCATGAAGATTACCCGTCAGCAGCTTATTCAAAAGCTGACCGACCTGTATTTTTCGAGGAATGACTTTGAATGGACGCGCGGTACGTTTCGTGTACGAGGAGATACGATCGATATTTTGCCGGCGTATGAAGAGCACCAAGGCATTCGCATCGAACTCTTCGGCGATGTAATTGAAAAAATATCATGGATTTACAGTACTGACGGCAAGACCGTCAATGTTGTTCCTTCCGTCACCCTCTACCCTGCCCGACAGTTCGTTAGCTCTCCGAATGAAATGGCACGTGCGATGGCGGCGATCAAGGATGAGCTGTACGATCGCCTGAAATTTCTCCGTAAAGAAGATAAGTTGCTTGAGGCACAGCGCCTCGAACAGCGTACGCTTTTCGACCTCGAAATGATGCGCGAAGTCGGTTACTGTTCAGGAATTGAGAATTATTCGATGCATATTGCCGGTCGCAGTCTGGGAGAACGTCCGTCGTGCCTGTTCGATTACGTCCCCAAAGATTTTATGCTCATGGTAGATGAAAGCCATGTATCGATTCCGCAAATCAGGGCGATGTATAATGGCGACCGAGCTCGCAAAATGAACCTCGTCGAGTATGGCTTCCGCCTACCGTCCGCACTCGAAAACCGTCCGATGAAATTTGAAGAGTTTGTCGAAATTACTCCGCAGGCGGTGTTTGTGAGTGCTACGCCGGGTGATTACGAACTTGAGCAGTCACAAGGAGTTGTGGTTGAACAAATCATCCGCCCCACCGGACTTCTCGACCCGATGATGGAGGTGCGCCCCGTCAAGAATCAAATCGATGATTTAATTCACGAAATACGCAAACGTACAGCCATCAATGAGCGCGTCCTTGTGACGACCCTCACCAAACGAATGGCAGAAGATTTGTCGGAATACTTACAGAAGCTAAACATTAAAGTCGCTTTTATTCACTCCGAAGTACTTACAATGCAACGGGTTGAAATCCTCCGCGACCTGCGTATCGGTGAATATGATGTTCTCGTTGGAGTCAATCTTCTCCGGGAAGGATTAGATATGCCGGAAGTATCGCTTGTCGCTATTCTCGATGCCGATAAAGAAGGTTTTCTCAGAAGTGAGAAATCTCTTATGCAGGTTGCAGGGCGTACAGCTCGGAATGTCAATGGGTTAGTGATATTATATGCAGACAGAATCACCCGTTCGATGCAAGCGGTGATGGACGAGACGAATCGACGCCGCGAGCTCCAAATAGCTTATAATAAAGAACA
>JBPOHH010000538.1:0-3501 GCA_052035765.1 Bacteroidota bacterium | reverse complement strand
GAATCGTGAGTCCTGCCGCAAGAATCTGCGCTCCGGGTTTAACGCCTTCACCGAATAATTGCACGGCGATTGGACTGTCAATTCCATCGTACTCAAAGAGAATTCTGCCGCTTGTACGGCCGGGATATTTGGGAGCAAAACGGAGGTCTAATTTTGCGGTATCGCCCGGCTGCAACGTGAAATTCCCACCACCCGAAAGAGTCGAATAATCAACCATATTAGGTCCTGCATGGCGGGTTGATGTGATGACAATCGGTTGCGCGCTCGTATTGCGGATGGTCATTGTCTGAAGCGTGTCTTTGGAGGTGTTGAGGAGTACCTTGCCGAAGTCAATTACTTTACCTACTACAGAGATAGCAGAGATTACGCCTTCGCCGGTGATACGCCTTTTTAGCGTGTCGCTCTGCGTGTAAATGACGAGTTGAGCGGATTTTACACCGGGCGAAGTAGGGCGGAAGCGGAACTCCACAGCATGGCTGTCACTCGGCGCAATATCAACCGGAGGAATCCCCGAAATCAACGTAAATTGCGCCGCATCCTGACCGACGATAGCAATCGATTTCACCCTGTAGGGATACGTGCCGGGATTCCATAGAAAAGGAGTAACGGTCGAGTCTTTATTCTGGCCAACTGCGCACAATCCCATCGCCACATCGGTCGCGGCAGGTTGCGGTGCGACGATGGTAAAGGTTGAGTCGGATATATCTTCCTGCGCCGGAAGCACATCGTCCCAAACCGCGGCTTCTTTGCTGCTGTTGCCGGTGAGGATACGTTTGCCGTCTGAACTGAATTTCACATGCGTTACCGGTGCTGAGCTCCCACCGAGCATGCGAACGACAGCGCCGGTCGCAAGATCCCAGACTTTGGTGTAATAATCT
The DNA here is from genome assembly GCA_052035765.1 of Bacteroidota bacterium. Taxonomy (GTDB): domain Bacteria; phylum Bacteroidota; class Ignavibacteria; order Kapaibacteriales; family UBA961; genus JADJXV01. The sequence continues at coordinate 2,623 of JBPOHH010000538.1, read as the reverse complement.
CTACTAGCGGTAATGACTTGCTTGCCGTCGGGGCTAAAAGCGATGTCGGTAACCATGTTGCCATGTACAATACTTCTGATCACCGTGTCAGCCGCCAAATTCCAAATCTTTGCTGTGTAGTCATTGCTTACCGAACCGAGTTTGGTATCGTCCGGACTAAACGCTACGGCATAGACATAACCCTTATGTCCGGTAAGTGTTTGCATCAGTGCTCCTGTGTACGCATTCCATATTTTTATCGATTTATCGGAGCTTGCTGTGGCGATGCGATTGCCGATAGAATTATAGGCAATTCCATAAATGATACCGGTGTGTCCGGTGAGGGTAAACGTCGTTTTGCCGGTCTTCATATCCCACACTTTAGCCGTAAAATCCTCACTGGCGGTGGCTAATTGCGTACTCGAAAAATCGCAGGCAACGGCAGATATTTTTCCTGTGCTGTCTCGTAACGTTTTGGTATTCAGTCCGTTAGCAATAGTCCATATTTTAATCGTACTATCATTGCTTCCGGTGATGAGCGACTTGCCGTCCTGACTGTAAGCAAGTGACGTCACCTCAGCGGTGTGTCCTTTGAAAGTACGGACAATTGACCCGGAATCGGTGTCCCATAGTTTAGCGACAGAATCTCCGGCGGTAATTGCGAAGGATCCATCAGGAGAAAATGCCACGCCGGTGACAGCTTTGGCGTGTTTATACACAAGCGTCGGGTGGATTTCAATGGAGTCACGTTCCTGCAATTGTCGCACCCGCACCAGACATTTTTTACTCGCCGGTCCGGGAATATTCATCCACAGAAAGGGGAGTTCGGTGGTCTTAGGAACTATATTTTTCCATACCTTACCGCTATCAATGCTAAAGTCGAGCGAGACAGAGTCCATGGGAGAAATACCGGTCCACGTGATCACACTATCAGTGCCGATGACAAACGTTTCACCGCCATTCGGATGGGTGAGCTTGAGATTGCGAAGAGGATTTTTCTTTCTGGGCACATACACACTGTCGGGTGGATCTGGAATCGTCAGCGTGCCGGCTTTTACATTCAAGGTGTAAGTACATAATGACGTGAGAACAATATAGCTTTCGTAGTGTTCGGCTGAATCTATTGGCGTATAGCGAACGGTGAAAGTAGCAGTTCCATTTTTGGGAATTGTTCGCGGGAAATTACCGTCAAGTAGTGAAAATGCCTTGTATTTATGTACCGGAAGCACATCGAGAACTCTCATACTGTCTTTGAGTGCCGTCAGGGTGATTACTTTATCGGTAACAGTCAAGAAATCATCGACTTTAATATACACATTCGATGGCTTTATTTGTATTGAAGAGACCGTATTTGCCGGCGGTGTATAGACATCATTAGCTTTCAATTGGTTCAATTGAATGTTCACTTTGATGGGTTTTGTCGAGCATTGCAGTGCGCTATTCCAGGTAATTTCACACGGTCCCGCGCCTTGAGCGATATCGAAAATTTTCCGGTATGCTGCTATGATTTCGTTGGTTGTTTTGATATTTTCGAAGACAGTTCCACCGGTACTAACTACTATTTCCTTGAGAATTTGCGGTGCCGGCATATTGACGGTAACGCAGTAAATAGTGCAATTCTGGCGTTTTGCGCGAGCGATGATACTGTCATTGCTGCTCGTTGGGTCTGCGCCATCGGTAATCATGACAATCACTTTCTTAAATCGTCCATTATTACTGACGACGAGTCCTCCGGCGACGGAATCCGTAAACGCAGCTTGATATCGTGTAGCACCTTGCGGCACAAGCAAATCGATGGCCGCATTCAGTCGTGCGGTATCGGTGGTAAAGTCTTGGTTGAGGTAATTCAAACCATCAAAGCTTGTAATAGCACATTCTCCCTTGTTTTGTGGTAATTGCTGTACCCAAATCCGAGCGGCTATTTTTGCCATTTCGATGTTTGGGTGGCCATCCGGGAATTTCATCGATTCACTCACATCCATGACCAGAACGCTGGAGAGGATGGTCGGTGGGGCAGGAGGCGGGCACGTCACGCGGGTAATGACTCGGGGAATGCTATCTTCCTTAAGAATAAAGTCGTTAATTCCGGGATACTGTTGCTTGCCGGTCGAGTCGTAGGCATAGAACTTTGCCTTTACTTCCGGGTAGTTCGTAGCATCAATACTGAGTATATTCAGAGACTGTCCGAACAAAGAATGTGCGCAAAAAAAGCATAGCAGAAGAGGTAGAAATTGCTTCATAAGGAGTCCCGCCCGAAAAAGTAATTGAATCTATAGCATTCATTTATCTTGAAGTTATACAGAATAATAGTAAATCGACAGAAGTCGCGGGTAATTCCTTACGTGTACTTCTACCCGAGAAGTTCGCTTCGGAGCAATGCCCGCGGTTTTTGTTCTGAGAGTATCACTTCTTCGTGATGCTCTCAGTGGTTGGGGGTATTACTTCTTTCTTCCCGAACCCTCGCCTCTTCGCTAGGGCGGCTCGTTGTCTCCCCCCGAGAGTATCGCTTCCGAGCGATGCCCTCGGTTTTTGGGTTTGGTTTTTTAGTCCCCCCGAGAGTATCGCTTCCGAGCGATGCCCTCGGTTTTTGGGTTATTATTTCTTTCTTTTTGAGCGTTAGCTACTTGCCGCGCGGTTCGACTTT
>JBPOHH010000851.1:0-2258 GCA_052035765.1 Bacteroidota bacterium | reverse complement strand
ATTTGCCGGCGGTGAGCTGCTTTGTGCGCATGTATTCTGCATAAAAACGACCAAGGTGTTATTGATCGGGAAGTAAAAGTCACTCGGATCTTCTGTAAATACAAGTGGATGCGACGTTCTACCCTGATTGGTCAGATATTGATCTTTGGCGTCGAGCGGCAGCACAAGCATACTGATTGTATTCGTATGCTCATACGCAGTCGTCACATAGCCGAAGTATTCACTCAAAAAAGCCCGATACTGCGTGATTGCCTCATCCTTGGTCTGACGATTAATCTTCAGATGCGACTCCGCGACGTGGAATTCTATCTCCTTATACTTCGACTCCGCGCGCAGGCGATAGATATCGTAATAATTCAGGTATTCACCATTGTACATCGCATACATCGAGTATTGAGGGTCGATGAAAATCCATTTTTGCAGAGTATTCGACCATACTTCAGCTGCGACATGTCCCATCCCGAACGTGCCATACGCTATGTCTTTGGAATTCAAACTGATAATTCGTGCAATATAGCCGTAGGAGAGCAATACATCAGTGACAACGGTCGAATAAGAATTACAACTAAAACGTTCACCCTGCGCAGCAAGCGTGAGAATATCAAGCGCATTTGCGCGGGCCGGCGGGGAATTGACTCCATCGTGCTGCCATTGATTACTCACCCACTCAAGCAACGAGAAAATAGTGGAGAGTTCGTCTCGGTTGGTGAGTGTAATACGCTTTGATACATACTCCTTAAGAGAAGTAAGGTATGGGTCGCCCATCTCTGCGGTAAAGGGAATACTCTCCGACTTACCATTAAGGAGCATGTTGTTTGACTCGATAATGGATATCTTTTTTATCCGCATTCGGCTTGGTTCTTTCGCGCCGACCGGCATCGCCAGGAGAATAGCGATGACAATGATACTACATAATTTCATTGGTAGAGTGATAGTGGTAGATGACTGCTGCATGGACTCTCTTTGAGTGACTTTCGTAGGGACATGACCGTGTTTTCGTGTCACACCTTACGACCACGGACAGCCTATGGATATACCCTGTGTCCGTATTCACCATGAAACCTGAGAAAATGAAAATGGTTACGGTGGGATGTTTTTTTTGGTGAATTGTTCTCGTGGTATATTTGTAGGCGGGCGGACGTTAGAAATACTACTCCATCGGTATCAACAGCATTGAGGTAAGAAAAACTTGAGTAAGTAACGTATCAGCTTAGGCAGTGGTGGAACTGTCGTTTCGACAAAATGAATGGTGTCCCATCCTCCGTTGGATGGTAATGATATTATATCTTCTATAAATTAATAATGATTACGTAAAGGATGCCGGGAGTGGATAATCTCGAACTTCACGACAACGACCTCGAAGACATCGAACTTGCACTTGAAAAAGTGTTTGTTGCATTCGGTATTAGCTGCGTGAATAATGAAATGGCACATATTCAGACATTCGGCGAAATGTGCGACTATATTGAAACTAAAATTAACCGTGAACATGTCGGCGATTGCACGACTCAACAGGCATTTTATAAGCTGCGTGACGCGTTCTCTTCTGTTCTGAAAGTAGATACATCATCCATTACACCATCGACCGAAATCGCCAACCTTCTCCCCGCAAAACACAGAAAAAAACGTATTTCTCAGATCGAAAACCGTATTGGAATAAAGCTGAATATTCTCGAAGCACCCCACTGGATTACATATTCATTGATCCTTCTCTTTTTTCTTTCACTCGGCATTCTCTTTGTGAGTACAGCGGTTGGCTTGTTCGGTATCGCAGCTTTCATCGTTGGAGGAGTACTGGCACGTGTTTTTGGAAATGAACTTACCATTGATGATATTGGACAACTAGCTCGAAAAATTAACAACGAACGCTATGTAAACGTACGACGCAACCCTCAGACCATGAATAAACGGGAAATTAGAAACGTTATAATAAACATATTTGAAAGAGAGTTGGGCGTTGATGCATCGAAACTTACCAATGATGCACGACTACGGCGATAATGAGGCATTTTACCCACCTTCACAACACAAGATTTACCTGCTCTACCGGCTTCATAGAGTTTTATTCCTGTGAATTATAGATATTTGTACTGGTATTATGCTTTATCAGTGCGGTCAATTTGCAATCCATTCGTTATACATGCAATCCTAAACCTTTACAATTCAACATCCATGACTATCGATTCTCTCCTCGAACTCTGCCGCCGTCAACTCGCTATCAACCATTATGTCGATCTGCCGGATGATGTCTTTCATGA
>JBPOHH010000628.1:0-5639 GCA_052035765.1 Bacteroidota bacterium | reverse complement strand
CATGCGCTGTTGCACCGCATTCTGATGAATTCTAATACTTCCGCCTGCTGCTTCATAGCCGTTTATCACCAAATCATGCGTCTGCGCGCGCGCTTTTTCGGGTGTCGTGTCAAGCAAATGAACGTCTTCCGCCATCGGTGCCGTGAACGGATGATGCCGCGCAATGTAGCGGTTTTCCTCTTCAGAATACTCCAAAAGAGGGAATTCCACCACCCAATGGAACGAAAATGTACCCTTTACACTGTCCAATATTCCGGTTCTGCGAGCTACTTCGGTACGCAACGCTCCGAGAATAGTAAAGCAACGTTCCCACTCATCGGCAGCAATCAGGAGTAAATCACCATCAACGGCATTCGATGCAGTTTTGATAGCTGCAATTTCTTCTTCGGTAAGGAATTTCGCAATCGGACTTGTCACCGCACCATCCGTAAATTTCATCCAAGCGAGTCCGCCGGCTCCATATTTTTTGGCGTAATCGGTGAGTTCATCGAGCTGTTTACGGGAGAATTCAGCGCATCCTTTGGCATTGAGGAGAGCAACAGTGCCGTCTTTTTTGGCAATTGCATTCGTGAATACCGAAAAGCCGGAATTCCGAACAATATCAGTAATTTCTGTAAGCTCAAGACCATAACGAAGGTCCGGCTTGTCGCTTCCATAACGTGTCATACATTCGTTGAACGTCATGCGTTTGAAAGGTGTGGCCACTTCATAGCCAAGAATTTCTTTCCATGCTTTTGCCGTGAAATTCTCGGCAATGGTGAGGATATCATCTTGTTCGATAAAGGACATTTCCACGTCAATTTGCGTGAATTCCGGTTGGCGGTCGGCGCGTAAGTCTTCATCACGAAAACACTTTACAATTTGCATATATCTATCAAAACCGCTCATCATCAGGATTTGTTTGTACAGTTGCGGCGATTGCGGCAGGGCATAAAAATTACCCTTATGCACGCGGCTCGGCACGAGATAATCACGCGCGCCTTCAGGTGTTGATTTCGTCAATATCGGCGTCTCGAATTCGAGAAAGTTATGCTGCGCAAAGTATTGATGGGTAATCTGATAGAGATGATTCCGGAGGATAAACTTTTTCTGTAAATCAGGGCGGCGCATATCGAGGTAGCGGTAGGTGAGGCGGAGCTCTTCATTGGCATTGGTTTCGGACGAAATTTCAAATGGCGGCACTTCCGAACGGTTGATAATTTCGAATTCCTCAACGAGCACTTCGATGAGTCCGGTTGGGATGTTTTTATTCGGATTCTCACGTTCGCGGACGGTGCCGGAAATCCACACAACGAATTCCGAACGGATTTCCTTGGCACGTTCGGCGAGCTCGGGGGCGACATCCGGCAGGATTACCGCTTGCGTAATTCCATAACGGTCACGCACATCGATAAACATCAGACCTCCCATATTTCTATGGGAATTCACCCAGCCGTTGAGGACAATTTTATCACCCGAATTCTCCATTCGTAATTCACCACACGTGTGCGTTCTTTTCCTAAAAATCATTGTTCGATTCCGTCAAGTAGTTTGTAAAAGGTCATTTTTCATCGTTTTTGCCGTAATTTTACGGCAAATCAAACGGCAATAAACAAAATTTCGAGCAACTATCAAACAATCTACTCAAAATATATGCGAATCGGCTATTATTATTTCATGAATCACTTGGTTCCCTCAGCTCAAATCCCATCCACAGCTTACGGTCACCCGCCTGTCCCGAGCGAAGTCGAAAGATGCCGTCCAAGCGTTCTTGGCGCACTTCTATTGACCATTCTTTTGACTCTTTCAAGCTGTTCAGAAGACGGCTGGACGGACAAAAAAGAGAATTTCACCCAAACCTACATGGAAATCCTCGTCGCCCGCGAACAGATCCAGGACAGCATCAAGGCAGATAGTGAAGTGTCGAGTGTTATGGCTAAACATGGCTTTGACCAGCGCAGTTTTGGTCAACAGTTTATGGAGTATTCGCGCACACCGGAAGTATTGAAAGCGATTATGGATTCGGCGCAACGACGTGCGCAGCGGGAGTTGAAACGATAATATTGGTCGTGTACTACGAAAATAGATTAAAAAGTAAGTCATTCTGAAGGCCTAATTAAAACCTTTTAAAAAAAGCAAGTAATGACACAGCAAGTACTTGCAAAAGTGGATTCCGTTATATGTAGTCGGAAGAATTCCTCCCGCAGGGTTACACAGGGTATGCTCACAGAGTCACACACAGCAGTATTCCGTGTGTACTCTGTGAAAAACTCTGTGAAACTCTGTGGGAAACTCTTTCTCTTATGCGAATGCAAGTCATATAAAAAGAACACGTTATAAAACTGTCATTGGTTAGGAGTCTTCGAATGAAGAATCGAAACGTGATGATGTCGAATAGGGTAGGGGCATACAGCAAGTTCGATTCTTCACCCTAAGAAGGGCTCAGATTGACAGCATGGTAATAATTACTATATGAATATACTCATAACTTTATAATAAACCTGCTGCTTGGCGTGACAATTATAACAAAGGCGGTTTTGGAGTTGAGTCATCGTTTATAGGGCTTGGTGTGTCGTGGGCTTTATTTTCAATACTCGATGAACTCAATGGCGGAAATGTTTTCTTTGTACTCCCAACATCAGTAAGTATTGACTGTTCATGCAGTTTCGCATTTACCTGTTTCGGCAGGAGCTTTTTCACGATATACGTATGAAGTAAATTATGCACAGGAGTAAGTGCAATCGCAATAACCACCGCAGCAAGAACATTGATTAACTGATCACCTTTGGCGATACTGTTTATTGGGTCATTGAGGAGAAGACCGATGAATTCAAACACCAATAAAAACAGAAGGAACACATAGCGTTCAATCAGCGTGGCTTTCACACCTGTTTTGCGGATGAAGTACAATAGCACCAGCGAACCAATCACAAATATCAAAATCCCGAGATATTCAATATTATTTCTCCGTTGACGGGCTTCTTCTGTCTGTCTGATGCGGATTTCCTGCGCGCGCTGTTCTTCTTCCTGCTTTCTCTTCATTTGATAGCTCGCTTCTATCTTGCCGATTTCACGGGTTTTATCGAAGGTCAGCAAACTGTCTTTTAGTTGATACGCACGGAGAAGGTAGCTGTATGCTTTAGGTTCGTTGTGCTTGGCATGATACGCCTGACTCAGGATATCGTACGTCACCTGAAGTTGCTTTTGAATATTCGTGAGCGTAGAAAAGGTCAGACTTTTTTCTCCAAAAAACACGGTCGAGTCATAATTTTTGAGTGCAAAATGGACTTCAGCCATGGAAGCAAGCGAGGAAGCTATGCCTTCATTTTCAATGACAGACTCGTAGAGGCGAAGTGACTCGCGCAGATATTCAAGAGCAGTCGCATAGTCTTTCTTCACATAATAGACTTGAGAAATATACTGTTTACAGGATGCAGTCGTGGAGATATTGGGGTGTCGGGAGAGCTGAAGAAGAGCTGTATTGAATTCTTGTAATGCTTTGTCATACTTTCCCTGTTGAAAGTATATTTCACCAATTGCATTATGGCAAATGGCTTTATTATTTTCAATACGATCGATGACAGGCATTAAGGAATAGATTTCGAGTGCTTTCTCAAAATAGCGCTTGGACTCATCATAATTATGTAAGTCATAGTAGATTCCGGCGATATTTGTGAGCGTATTGGCCATGCCTTCCGTGCTGCCGGCTTTTTCGGCAAGGGAATAGCATTCAAGATACTTTTCGATGGCAATGTCATAATGACCAAGCTTCAAATGTGCTTCGCCAATCGTAAGATACGAGTTCGACACATCTGCAATACGTTGCAATGATGTATAAAATCGCACAGCTTTCTCTGCCCATGGAATTGCTTCTTTATAGAGTCCCTTGTAGGCATATAGCAACGCAATACCATTACAGGTCTGCGCCATATAGACGGTATCATGCATGGACGTATTCCAGGCGAAGAGTTCTTTCCTCACTTGAACTTCACCCGTAAGGTCTGCTTTAAAGGTATAGACACCGCCGATATTATTGTACAGGTAATTGACATAGCGAGCATTCTTCGAACGCAGCAGAAACGGCTTGGCTTGGAGAAAATAGTCTAATGCTTTATCGAGATTGCTATACTCCCGTTCCACAAGACCTGCGCCTAAGAGTCCACGGCCTGCCGTTACATCATCATGTATGGGAGCAGCAGCAGAAAATGCGCGTAAAAAATAATGTTGAGCGCTGTCATGTTTTTTCTGCTGAAAAGCAATATTACCGAGTATCATCAATGATTTACCAAATGCAGTGTTGTCGCCGATCTTCATACCGTACACGCGTAATTCTTCCGCGAGTGAACGGCATGCTTCTGCCTGACCGAGAGCGAAATATTCAGCCGCAATTTCGGACATGAGCCGCGTACGGGAAGTATCCATCGGCGAACGCTGCAGTACGGTTTTCAAAGAGTCAAGGCGGGAGACAGCGGCGAAGGACGGAAGAGAAGAGCCGACAACGAGGAGAAGCAAACAGAAAACAAAGCGCATACGTATCTCAAGAAATAGGAACGAAGAAGGAACAAAGTTCAGTCACAACACCATAGTTTGTGAGTAATTTATCGTATTTTTAGGAAGTAGAAAAATCAGCGTTCATTATTTACCAAAAATCAATGACCCAAGAGGATTGCACTCAATTCCGCAGGACGGCAGTACTCTACCACAAGAATTTTCCATAAATTGCATACTGACAGATTATCTAGACCCATTCTTCTCTCCAGTAATTCCAAAGCGCATTCATGGTTAGGTTACGTTATCCCTTTTATAAACAATATGATTCGAAAGATTGTGGTCCGACCTGTGTGCGAATGATTGCCAAGTATTACGGCAAGACCTACCGACTCCAAACCCTCCGCGACCGGAGCTATATCACCCGCGAAGGCGTGCCTTTACGCGGTCTCAGCGATGCTGCTGAGTCGATCGGCTTTAAAACGAGAGCCGGTCGTATTCACTTTGACCAATTACAGGAAATACCCTTACCATGCATTCTCCATTGGCGGCAGAATCACTTTGTCGTGCTGTATAAAGTAGCGGGTAATGTGCTTACGATTGGCGATCCCGCGCATGGTATCATCACCTATACGAAGAAAGATTTCCTCGATGAATGGGCAAGTAGCGGAAAAGAGCAGGGAATCGTGCTCATGTTGGAGCCAACGCCTGACTTCAAAGCCATGAAAGACGAACGTAATCAGGCAGGGAAAGGATTCGGGTTTTTATTTGCTTATCTCACCGGGTACAAACGGCATATCGTGCAGCTTGTATTGGGCGCAGTGGTGGGGAGCTTGATCGGTTTACTCTTTCCTCTTCTTACCCAATCGCTGGTTGATTATGGAGTAAACACGCAGAATACTGACTTTGTCACGCTCATGCTCGTAGCGCAGCTTGTGCTGTTTGTGAGTCGCACAAGTGTTGAATTTATAAGAAGTTGGATATTACTCCACATAGGCGCACGAATAAATATCTCCATCGTTTCCGACTTCCTGATGAAGCTCATGAAGCTTCCGATGTCCTATTTTGACACGAAAATGATCGGCGATATTCTGCAGAGAATCGGCGACCACAAGCGCGTCGAAGGATTCCTGACCAGCAACGGATTAAATGTCATTTTCTCTATCATTAAT
>JBPOHH010000546.1:0-3812 GCA_052035765.1 Bacteroidota bacterium | reverse complement strand
TTGACGAGCCGACGAGAACGTAGAATCCTGCCTGATTGACGCCCCGATTATGAAGCGCAGTCGTTTTACCGACTTCTTCCTGAATGTTCGAGGCGAAGAGTTCGCTGAATTTCACAAATGCACTCTGCGCCATCGTGGCAACAATCAATTTTTCCTCGCTCAATTCCTGATACTTGTCCTTGCGCTTTTCGAGCTTGATAACGCCGTTTTCACGGTCAGCAACGCGCACGGCGTCGTCATTTCTTCCCGGACGTAAGATATAGGATTCAAAACCATTTGCAGGGTGCGGCTTCGATGGCATAGAATTACAGTGGATACTCAAAAACAGCTTCCCGCCTGCCTGATTGGCGATCTGACTCCGCCTATAAAGCTCGATAAAAGTGTCATCCTGACGCGTCATCACTACTTTCGTCTTAGGGAGGAGTTCTTTGAGTAATTTCTTGATTTTCTTAGCAATTGCGAGCGTTACGTCTTTTTCTTTGAAGCCATTAATACTCACCGCGCCTGCATCCTCGCCGCCATGTCCGGCATCGAGCACAATCACGTCTAAATCCCAGCGTTTCTTCGTGGTTTCGGTCGTCGCCTTGTCGCCCATCTCGGACGGCGGATACTCGATCGACAGCGCGATTCCACGCTCACCGACACGCCGCGCTTCACAACTTTTGGGTTCGATCTTGAGCGCAAGATGCAGATTCAGCACGCCCTTCACCGTCTCGGCACGCACCTCGCTGAGCGGAAATATACGCTCAATTTCATCAAATGAACTCACCGAATTGGCGACCTGCGGGAAGCGTATCGTGATCTCTTTTCCGTGAATTTCCGGCTTTTGGAAGGTAGGAATCGGCACATTCGACCGGAATAAAATCTCCGTCTTTTCGGAGGATTTTCGTGAAGCAGCGACAGAGGTAACTCTAATATCAGCAGCAGTTGATTCCATTTCCAGCACTTCGGCGCTCTCAAGAGATGATGAGGCATCGGACGTCGTTTCCGGCACCTCCGCGGAGGGCTTGCCGGGTGAAGGCGCGGGAACATTTACCGGTGCTGCCTCGGCGAGTATTGCCCGTGGCTTTTCTTCTGCTTTATGATTGTCTGCTTTATGATTGTCTGATGGATGGTTAGTTGCTTTTGTCGATGGCTTCTCTGCTTCAACGGTCGTATTCTCAGGTGTGTGAGAGACTGTATTTTCAGGGTGTTGCGCGGCGGGGGCTTCTGCGTGACGCTCTTGCTTCGGCGCGCTTGGTTTTGGCTTTTGTACTGATTTGGGTAATGCTTTTGGTTCTGCTGCTACCGCTACATTGATTTTCTGCGTTTCACTCGATTTGGGAAGCGTGATTTTCGCTGCCTGAGGTTCGGCCGAACGTACCAAATCCGGCGGCAAAGTATAGCGTCCGGGCACAATCACCGGCGGCTCGGCTGAGAGATGTTCGTCGCCCGGCGTATCGATCCCCGAGGATGGCGCTGCGGAGGATTTTTCAGAAAGAATCGGCTTGGCTTTGGGCTTGGGAATGGACGAATCAATCGGCGGCGCGAGGAGTTCGGCGCTTGGCGGTGCTTGACCGAACATCCGCAGAACGACGCGTCCGGGAGCCATGGTAACTTTATACAAGCCAAGTGTTTCAAGTGTCGGGAAGAATTGAGTGGCCGGTACGTAGAGTTCGCCGTCCAAGGTAATTGCCGGCACATTCATCTGCGCGACGCGGCTGCCGGTGGAATTCTCGCGGAGCACCATAAATGATGACGGCGCAAAGCGCAGGCGCTCGGTTTTGAAGCTGATTTCATTGCGGGATGGAGCACAAACGCTGCCCGGAAATGCGGCTCGGGAGAGCTGCGCAAGCGATGCGTAACCACGATTATTCACTGTTCGGAGGGCAATTTGCGCGGATTTTTCGGACGGAAGAACAACGGTAATTGCGCTTACATTTTGCCCGAAAATCGGAAAATAGACAGCCATAATCAATGGCAATAGCAGCCGGAAACAAGCCGGAAGCGGCGGGAATATAATCGATTGGCTGCTGTTCATATCATCCGGAGGGTTGTTTTCTGCTACACACACGGCAAATTTACGTTTTTCCGAGTGTTTTTAACCGTATTTTTGCTGAAAATTTGAAATTAACAGGAAAATAAATGTCTCGTAAACAACGCCCAAGAGAGATTGTAGAACTCGAAATTGAGTCGATAGGATTCGAAGGAGTAGCAATAGCCCGCCGTGAAAATATCGTTCACTTTGTGAAAAATGCCGTTCCCGGTGACGTCATCATCGCCGAAATTACCAAGAAAAAATCCCGCTATGCTGAAGCAAGAATCAAGGAAATTCTTCATTATTCTCCACTTAGAGAAACTCCCGTATGCAGCCATTTCGGCGTCTGCGGCGGGTGTTCGTGGCAGAATTTACAAATTACCGAACAGCGCACGTGGAAACGTCAGCATGTCGCCGACAGCTTCGAGCGTTTGGGGAAAATTCCCTACGGCGAGCTTACCGAAACGCTTGCCTCGCCGCGCAGCTTCCATTATCGGAATAAAATGGAATTCTCCTTCGGTGCCTCACGCTGGCTGACGGATGAAGAAATCGGCGTTGAGTCGGGCGACCTTTTGCACAAAGATTTTGCGCTCGGACTGCATATCCCCGGACGCTTTGATAAAATTCTCGATGTCGATATCTGCCATATCGCGCCCGAAATTGCGGGTCGCCTGCTCAAGGTAACGCGCGAGGCAGCGCTCGAATTCGGCGCGAAAGCATATAATTCCCGCGAACATCAGGGTTTCCTCCGCAATATCGTTCTCCGAACGGCGAAGGCGTCCGGCGAGATTATGGTGGTATTTGTGACGAGTACGATTCTTACGCCCGAGGATGAACGTATGACGGCATGGTTTGGCGGAGAATTCATAGCGCAATTCCCTGAAATTTCGACGGTTATTCATGCTGTGAATCACACGACATCGCCAGTAGCAACCGGCGAACCAACGATTCTCAAGGGCAGCGGCACCATCACCGAGACGGTGTTGGGTGTGAATTTCCGGATTTCGCCGTTCTCATTTTTTCAGACGAATTCCTGGCAATTAGAGCCGTTTTTGAGTGCAATTATTGCGGCAGCCGAACTCAAACCAAGCGACGTGCTCTGGGATTTATACTGCGGTACGGGTTCTATTACACTGCCATCGGCGCGGCAAGTAGAGCGTGTATTTGGGCTTGAGCTCTCGCAGGGGTCGATTGCCGACGCGAAGGCAAATGCCGAATTCAATGGTATCACGAATGTTGAATTTTTCGCTGAAGACCTGCACAAGCCGGCGGCGATTGAGCTGCTCAAGCGACTACCTGCGCCGGATGTGATTATTGTCGATCCGCCGAGAGCGGGGATACATCAGACGCTGCTCGAACATTTATTAACCGTTGCTCCAAAACGACTTGTGTATGTCAGTTGTAATCCTGCCACGCAGGCAAGGGACTGTGCGATTCTGGCGGCACGATATGATGTGACGCACATTCAGCCGGTGGATATGTTCCCGCATACGTTTCATGTGGAGTCGATTGCGAGGCTAGACTTACGGGAGTAATTCACTATTTTTCAACGAGTTAGCATGGCGGTATTTTTACTGACGCATTTCGTTGGAATTGTGTTTTCAGAATATCAGCATATCGACGTCACGTAAAATCTACTTGTGGTATGACAGTATTAATACGTATGTTTGCAAAAGCGGTTAGTCATTCATCCTATAGTTTCTCAATCTCACAAGTGACTTGATTGCTTGACAGTTCAGTAGGTTGTTACATTCATTATATGAAGGTTTTATGCAGATTATTGGTACAGATGTAG
>JBPOHH010000389.1:0-15572 GCA_052035765.1 Bacteroidota bacterium | reverse complement strand
CGCTCGAAACACTGATTGCGATGCTCAATCATCAGATTGTGCCGGCGATTCCTTCGCAAGGTTCGGTCGGCAGCAGCGGTGATTTGGTGCAATTGTCGCATATCGCCCTCGCCCTCATCGGCAAGGGGCAAGTCCTGACGAATGATGGAGTAAAGCCGTCGCGGGAAGTACTCGAATCGTATGGTCTTACGCCTGTCACGCTCAAAGCGAAAGAAGGTCTTGCGCTCATTAACGGCACGCAGATGATGTGTTCGTACGGCGGTCTCGCCGTCCAAAAAGCACTCCGCCTTGCCAATATCGCCGACGTTGCCGGCGCGCTGAGTGTAGATGCATTGCGCGGAACGGACACGGCGTTTGATGAGCGTATTCACCGGTTGCGGGGTTTTGAAGGACAGCTCGACTCCGCCCGACACCTCCGTGCTATGCTCGCCGGAAGTGAGATTCGCGCTTCTCATCGGGACAATGACAATCGCGTGCAGGATGCGTATTCGCTGCGGTGCATGCCGCAAGTACATGGTGCATCGAGAGATGCAATTCATTATGTATATAAGGTCATGTCCACCGAACTCAACTCGGCCAATGACAATCCACTGCTCTTCCCGGATACGGGTGATCATTTGGAGGGTGGGAATTTTCATGGTCAGCCGCTCGCGTTAGCGCTTGATTTTCTTGCAATTGCGTGTGCTGAGCTTGCGAATATTTCCGAACGCCGGACCGAGCGTTTGGTGAATGGTGCGTTAAGTAGCGGCTTGCCGAGATTTTTGGCGACCAAGGGTGGAGTGCAGTCGGGAATGATGATTGCGCAATATACTTCGGCGTCGATTGTATCGGAGAATAAGGTGCTCTGTCATCCGGCGAGTGTGGATTCTATTCCGACGTCGGCTAATCAGGAAGACCATAATTCGATGGGAAGTATTGCGGCGCAGAAAGCGTGGAAAGTGGTGAATAATTTGCAGACAGTGCTGGCGATTGAGCTTCTGTGCGCTGCGCAAGGCATTGATTTTCTACGACCATTGAAAAGTTCGGAGAAATTAGAACAGGTGATGGAGAAGATCCGACGGGTAGTACCATTTGCCACGACGGACAGGATTCTCCATGCTGATATTCAGCACATGATAGCACTTGTCGAAAGTGGCGAATTGGATCCACAATTCTAAAACGTAGAGTATGAAAATTGGCTATATCACGGCGGCGGATTCGCGGAGTAAGTATCCGTGGTCTGGAACGATATATTATGCAGCCAAGGCGCTTGAAAAGCATTGTGGTGAGGTCGTGCATTTGGGTCCGGTGCCCGGGAATCCGCTTCTGCGCGGTAAAATCACCAATAAGCTCCTGAGCGCAATTGGCTTACGATATGACGTTCTCCATGACTACGGTGTAGCGCGTCACTATGCGCGGCATTTCAGTCGCAGACTACGGGAGGAGAATTGTGATGTCTTGGTCGCCTGCTCGGCCTCGACGGAGATTGCACTTTTAGAGACGGATCTGCCGATTGTGGGAATTGCTGATATTACCGCTCGCCTGGCGCATCAGTACTACGATCAATTTTCCAATATCGTTAATGTACGGACACTCTTTGACATAGACCAACATTTTATACAGCGGTGTGATGCAGTGATGTATTCTTCCGAATGGGCTGCACGTTCGGCGCGGCAGGATTACGGCATAGTCGACAGTACTA
Source organism: Bacteroidota bacterium (assembly GCA_052035765.1). Taxonomy (GTDB): domain Bacteria; phylum Bacteroidota; class Ignavibacteria; order Kapaibacteriales; family UBA961; genus JADJXV01. Next base: position 13,891 of record JBPOHH010000389.1, on the reverse strand, counting down.
TTACCGCCATTCCATTTGGTGCTAATATTGATGAAAGCGATCTTCCTCCTCTTGAGACCATCCTTGCCAAGCAGCAGATGGATACGTGTCGGTTGCTTTTTCTGGGAGTAGATTGGGTGCGTAAAGGAGGAGCAATTGCCTTCGAGACGATGCTGGAGCTCAATCGACGTGGCATCAACGCCTCGCTTACGGTGTGCGGGTGTATACCTCCACCTGAATTCAGGCATCCAAAGTTGACTATTATTCCATTTTTGAATAAGAACGTACCGGAAGAACGAGTACGTTTCAATACTCTCCTTCTCTCTGCCGATTTTTTATTCCTTCCGACGCGCAAGGAAGCATACGGGATAGTCTTTTGCGAGGCCTGTGCGTTTGGCTTGCCGTCCATTACCACCGATACCGGTGGAGTGACTCAGATTGTGCGTGATAATCTCAATGGTTTTGCTTTGCCTGAATCTGCCGGTGCGTCAGACTATGCAACAACGATAGCCGAGGTTTGGCTGGATCAAGAGGCATATCGGCGTCTCGTTCGCAGCGCGCGCAATGACTACGACACCCGGCTCAATTGGGATACTTGGGGTACAAAAGCGACAGAAGTTATAAAAGCAGTGATGCGATGAAATACGATGCCGGTTAAACAGCAAAAGCCGATTCTATGGAGAATCGGCTTTTGTCGTTTTACGCGTAGAATTGAATTACTTGCCTTGCTGAGCGGGAGCCTGCTGAGCGGGAGCCTGCTGTGCAGGAAGCTGTTGTGGGGGAGTCTGCTGCTGCTGTACAGGGGCAGCTGCAGGGGCAGCCGGTATTGGCGCTCCAACGGTAGCTGCATTACGCTCTTCAGCGACATCCACACCGAGGAAGAATTTATTTGTTACGATCGAAAGGAGTAATATTGCTCCGGCGATACCGATAGTAATTTTTGTGAGGGTGTCTGCAGTGCGACGGCTGCCGAACATCGAGCCGAGCTGCCCGCCGATACCGGTCATACCGCTTGCCATATCTGCTTTACCGGGTTGAATTAAGACTGCTCCGACGAGAACAATCGCGAGCAAACAAATGAAAGAAACTAATACTGTGTACATGTTTTTACCTGTAATTAAAAAATAATTGCGCAAAAATAGCGCACTTGCGGTTGTAAATCAAACTTTTTCTGTAAAATCGCAATTCATCATGCCGGACGCTTGGGGCGCTGCACTACTTCCATACCTGTTACCGGATGAATTTCCCATGCCGTTCCGCGCCAGTTACGGTTGCGGCCGGGCTTTGTATTTTCGGCTTCGTCTGCATGTTCATTATCAAAAAACATCCAGCCCTGCACCTTGACCCAGCGCCCTAAGAATGCATCGCGAATGCCTCGGGTGCTCCAGTCTATATTGTTGTCTTGCATAAGCTTACGTATTCGCGGCGTAACTTCAACCACCACGCGGTCAGCTTCAGAAGTCTTCATGGGGTCCACGACCAATTCGATGTGTGTATCGCGTATGAGGATGTCCTTGGTTTTGCAATTACAGGTCTCAACACCACCGGGCTTTACATCATAGACATAGCCGATGACTTCTGCTGCCTGTGAGGAATTCCAGCGTCTGCTATCCTCGCCTCGGGCTATTATTTTCGCGAGGGTAATTGACCTGTTGAAGTCTTTTTCGGTCGGGAAGCTGTATCTGTTTTTAAGGATGTTTAATTCCTTGATATCTGCCCGCATGGCATTGCCTTCGAGTCCGCAGCCATTATAGACATCCATATTTCCTGCCTGCGGCTTGGCAGATGTTTCGATCTTTTGTTCGTTTTTTTTACTGCACCCGATGAATATCATCAGCAGCAGAACGGTCACCGCAATCTTGCGCTTGGCGTGTTTCATAGTATTCTCCCCTCGTGGTATGATGTAGAGTTTAATGGCAAACGCCCCTACTTTTGCCATATCAGTACGTTACGTCCCTTTGTAATGGTACACATTTGTATAATTGGTTTGTACCTTCACAATTTTTCACCTAAATAGTAGTTCGGTCCGGCAAATATCCGCCGTCTGTCGTTCACTTTCATGGTTCCTGACTCTCTCCTGCATTCATTCGCCTGAGCATTGAGTGAGGTAATTGGGTCATAGTGAATTACGCTATTGATTCAGAACGGGTAGCGTAAATATCCGTATTTTTGTGAAAATAAATGTTCATTTGAAATTACCTATTCTTCTATGACAACAAAGACAGCAGACAATCTTGAAGGACTCCCCACACCAAAAAACGGCTGGTTAATTATATATATTGCCCTTGCCTGCATTGCAATTACCGGCGTCATTATTTCTATTAAATACAGGCAGATGCCCAAAAAGACCGAGGTCGTTGCAAAGCGTAAAATCCCGGCAACCAAGAGTGCATATACGCTCATGTTATCTCCTCTCGACACCCTTGAAACGATCAAAATAGGAGAAGCCATCCGTGAAGATATCGGTGCTGATAGTGCACTTACGAAAATGGTTGTCGGCGGTACTGCCCTTTACAAGCAATGTACGTCGGCAGCAGAATATTCGAGACTCATTGCCAAAGGGCTTCAGGGGGCACAACCGGACAACCTTGAAAAGCAGGCACTAATGTTCTCACAATTTGTAGGAATTATGATCAACGATACCATTCCGGTCGAATTGTACCTGGCAGGCAAGCTGGGCGGAGCGACGTTTGAAGCTGTCGACAAGCGTCTTTCGAATACCTGTAAAGACCTGGACTTACGCTCCTCCACTTTCGGCAGAGTACGTGTTGTAAGCTACTTGCGTCCAACGGACAACAGCATCAATCGTCAGTTTATGCAGTATTTCCGGGATAGAGGATTTGAAGTAATCGAGCGCTAATCTCCTACTCTATTTAGTCAGGATCACCACTTCCGTACGCCTATTGAGACGCCGTCCAAAATCGAATCCGTTATCCGCGATTGGCCGGGAATCGCCGAGCCCTTCGGTCTGAATACGGGCGGCTGACACTCCTTTTTTAATTAAATAATTCCGTACACTTTCAGCACGTTGGAGTGAGAGGATTTTATTTTTCGCTTTGCTTCCTTTTGAATCTGTATGCCCTTCAATACGGATCGTGACGCTTTTGCGGTTGGTCATGAATTCATAGAGAATCTCAAGCTCAAAGACAGAGTCCGGCAGCGTGGCACTGCTCGAGGCGAAGAGCAGATTTTCGATTATGAGTTTACGACCGATTTCGACCACCGGGATTACTTTCTTGACCAGTTCACGCTTCTGATTATCGACGATTCCCACGTTGAGAGAATCGGGTATTGCCGGCTGATCCGATCGATACGTAATGGCAAATAAATTCGTTAGTTGGGTCGAATACATATCGAGAATTTTAGCGAATGGCTGATTGAGATCAAAGACAGAACCTCGGGTTGCGTCGGACATTACTTTATACTGTTTCAGCACCAACGGTGTAATACAGAAGAGCTGTGCGTCGAGCTTTTTCAGGTATTCGGTCATCGTTTCCGTTGTGAAATTGGTACGACCATTTCCACGGCCACCTTGCTGATGATAGGGGGCATCGGTAACGAGAACGCCAATACGGTTAGCCGGAGGTCTAAACTTCATCCTGCCTATCTCAGCAAGTGCTTCGAGGGCGTTTTCCGGCTCATCCATTCCACCGCTTGCTTCAACATTTGACAGCCATCCGAGAAATTCTTTTACATTGTCCGTTGGCTGATAGGAGCGTTCGACGACATCCGAGAACATCACCAGTCCCAACCGATAATCTATCCCGCGGCTCACAAGCGATTCGACAAATTTTTCAATATTGTCTTTTACGCCATTGATCGACGTCTGCATCGTACCGGTGACATCTATGATGAAGATAAAATCAATCGGAATGCGCTCACGTACTGAGATTCTCTTGACCGAAAGCACTTTTTTGGGCTTGCCATTTTCGATAACAGTGAGTTCTTGGGCTACAATTGAGTCGAGGGGAATACCGGAAGTACTCGATGCGCCGACAATCAGTCGCACTTCCGGGAAACGCGTGATATCGACGTTCTGAATAGTAAGTTGAAAATCCTCATGGATAGACTTTACTTTGGTATCGTCGGATGCTTTATTTGTCCGGCGATTCACCGAGTCCGCGACTGCCGCCGAGGCGACGACATTCGATAGGATGCATGCAAAAAGTACACCCATTATCACTGTGCATCGGGTGATGTATCGCAAGAAGTTATTAAAGTCAATAAGGCTGCTGTTCATAGTTTATACCATAGAAAAACCCTCAGAAAGCGTAGAAGTTCGCTTGCCGAGGGTTTATAGAATTAGACCATCAAAGGGAACATTCGGGAGAACCCGTTGCTTTAGAAATTAAATCGAAGAACGGGTGAAATCATAAATACATTTTCTTCATACGGACGCACCGATTCTTTCGAGCGGAGCGATACGCTATAGCGAGCATCTAAATACAACCATTGACCGATAAGCGGTAAATAGCACCGGCTAAGTAGCATTTGATTTGAATATTGTGTACTCAAGCCAAATGGAAATACACCTTGACTGCGGTATTCAAGCTTAGCAAAAATCCAATCTGCAGCTTCTACCGGATGGTAAAACATCAATCCTCTGATATTATCATCTTCAATGACATAGGAATTTTTCTTTGGATCAAAAATTCTTTGCGCTTCCTTAACTTCAGCATAGCCGACACCAAGATCGAAGCGGAAGAAGTTTTCCGGTTTTTCAGGGTCAAGCCACCAGTTATAAAATACCGTTGCCTGTCCTGTCGTACGGAGAAGAGGTGCAATTGCTATACTCGGTCTGCCACTTTGGTCAGGCTTGTAATAGACTGAATAGTCACGTGATTCGATAATTCTTGATGAGTCAACACCGGAGAGAGGAACTTCAATATGGAAGCTGACACCAAATTGCGGATGAAACGGAGCATGCATATCAAATCCGAACACACCTTTACCGCCACGACCGACATTAAGTCTACGGGCAGGGATAAATGAGAGAATACCATTACTTGTATCAGTAATACGATAGCCCATACCTACATGGAAATCCAGCAAATTAGGAATCGCACGCTTGGTTTCGGGATCGTCATTGGGGTATAAAGGACGCTGAACAAGAATTTTTGCTTCACCGGATGATAAGAATGTATATCCCGCGCCTTCTGTACCGACGATTGAACGAAGCCAGAAATCGGTATTACCCATCTTGAGCGTTTGCTCAAACCCGGACAGCGAGAATGAGTGTGTTACATTCGTGGGCATATCCATATAATTGACAATCGCTGCGATTTCAGCTTGAGTCGGTGGAGTCGATGGAGGGATATCACGATAGCTGTAGGGACGTTTGGGGTCGGATATCAGCACGGCAAGCTTACGCATTTTGGCTTCAACTTCTGAGGCTACTAATTTTTCTTTACCGCACTCAATCAGCAGAATATTATAGTTAGGATTCTTAATATCCTCAATCGGAGCACATGTAATCGTAATCTGCGACATGTCCAGATTTTCCTTTGGACGACCGTCAAGAATAAACGACTGCATAATTTGAAGCTGTAGATTCGGCTCGGTTATCGCCCAGCGCGGAAAATACGGAAGCAGAGTCGGATCAATCGTTTTTAATTGAATGAGCGATGTCGAGTCCTCTTTTTGCGCAAAAGCTGCATTTGGGGCCACACCGACAAGTATCAGCACAACTGCTACAACAAGCGTAGTATAAATCTTATTCATCATAATTTCAAAAGTAAGGTAATGATTTCAAACGTAATGGAATGCGACTTAGAAATTAACTAATAATTGAATGGACGGGATAAATACACTTTCTCTTTCCCAGGGCTTCGGATCGCGGAATACTGTACGGAAGAACTTCACTTCACCCCGTAAATGCAATTCATTGGTAAGTGCGACCTGCATCCACAAATCTCCAAGGGTAGCTCCGTCAAAATACTGAACTCCTGTACCCCATTGGACACTGTTGTTGACCGTCATGTATTCAATTCTACTTGAAATACTTGCAATTGCTTCGTTTTCATCTGTCAGATACGGCGTAATCGCTCCCAGCGAATCTTTACCCGTGATTTTGGATTTCAGTACAGGCTCGATCCATTTTTCCATCATAAAGAATGTACCGCCAAGCTTGAAACGGAAATAGTGATTCTCATCGACATTGATAGCAAATGAGTAATGTCCCTGTACGTGAAAGCGCGGTAAATAGCTGAGTCCGGCATTAAAGTTCGGCGTAAAGATCGGATTTGAAAGAGGATCACCAAAAACATAACTTGAGGAAAGAGTAAAGACACCACTTTGATTGACTATTTTCATCGGGAAGTCGAATGTACCGCTTGCACCGAATCCTGCACTCGTTAGGGTACGGTCGGTCTTAAAGATATCTTTTGCAAGCTTTGATGCACCGCCGCCGGGGAGAATTACACCAAGCTTGTAGGATTGCCACATAACATTTAACGAAAGACGCTCGCTCCAAAGAGACGGGTAATTGATTTCCTCAAACCCCTGACGAAGCTCGACTCCATATTTAGGAAGCCATTTGTTATAAATAATAGGTGTCGTACTGTCGATAGTGGTGCCGAAGCTAGACATGGTGGTATTCACCGGCTCATATCGGCGATAGCGAAGTACATCAAACAATCCAACAGTGACTTCGTTCGGAGAATTATAATCCTGTGGCTGACCTTCCGTGATCCGGAGATATTGCTGAATATCATCTTCGTTCACAATCTTCGTATCACCCACTTTGCGGGGAATTAAGTATCCCTCACCTAAGCCCTGTGCTTCTGAGGTAATGTTTTCAGATACATTTTGGCTGATATTACGCTGCAAATACTCAAACAATGTCTTGGCTACACCCAATGTATCAGGCGAACCAATACGGCGTAATTCACCGGTGAGATATACTTTTTTCGGTGGGTCGATACATTCATCAAGCCGGGCACGGCTGTCGTCATTGGTCGAAGTAAGCAAGCCGATGATTGTAAATGGCTCATCTGCCTTAAAACGTGTTGTTACGATAAAGGCTTTTTTGAAGAGTCCGTCCTGCCATTGCTTGTAACTATAATAATACTTGATGAATTCGCGGTCGTCATTATTGAGCTTTTTCTTCAGTTCCTCATCTGTAAGTGGATCTTCACCGTTGTCAATCAACTCAGAAATTTCATCTTTTTTCTTCGATCTATTGGCAGCAGCCCCGATTTTTGGTTCGGGCGTGCCTAGCAAAGGATTGATCGCCGAAACTGAGGCATCATCAAGCTTGAACAAAAAGATATTAGAATAGCGATAACTCTTAAAATTATTTAAGATGGAACGTAATTGAGCGGTGCGCTGACCAAATGCCGATACGGAAAATAGTATCCCGAGTACCGGAACGCAAATAATCATATTACGCAATAGTTTTTTCATAGATAATCCGAAAATATGCAATAATTAAAATCTTACTTAGAATTAACCGCCTACTGATTAAGAACCTTAGAAGCTGAACGGGAAGCTGTATGGCTTTACTGCTTCCTTCGACTTTTCACCGTTCGGGTGCTGTGCAGATGCCTTGATTTTGAGTTTAATAGTACCTTTGGTGCCGCGTGGTACCGGAATTGGGCCTTTTAACTTCAACGTCACACTGTATTTACCACCGTTTCTCTGCGGTTCGCCTACCACGATGACCTGATATCCTTTAACTACTGTCGCAGGGTCAACTTCCACTTTTACTCCAACGACTTGTGCTCGTTGCTCAGTTTTGTCACCTTCTTCGCTGCTTCCGGAAGTCGGAGCTTTAATTTCAATATTCTGCACAACAACGGTAGGGTCTCGTGGGTCTGTCATTGGACTCACGGTAATACCAGGCAAATTGATACTTGGCTTCTTTTGCGTTGGCTTGGTTTCGAATGGACCATTCTCACTCGGGAAGACTTGTACTTTTATATCTTGATCTTTTGGAGATTGCCATATAATTCGAACTGATACTTTCTCAGAGCTTAGCGGCACTACATAATTGTCAGTAGAAGCTACTGAAAGGCGATTAGCGGGCTGTTTATTGGTCGTACCTTCAATTAGTATTCTAAACTGATTACCCGGAATCTTCGATAGTGAAGTAGGAATTGCTTCAAATTGGAGAGCATCACCATATGATATTCCTTCGATGGAGCCCTTGACTTCATCTTCATTACAAATAAGTCCGCCGTCTTCACCCTTATCACATTTAAGACCTGTTTTAAATACCGTCAAAGAGCAGACAGGATTGATAGTTTTACCACCGCTCGAATGAGATGCAGTAATAGCGTATTGACCTTCGCCAACCGGTTCGTTAATTTCCACTTTAAACTTACCGACTCTGCCGGTGGCATCGGTCGCATTCATCTTCGTTACTGTTACCGGTCTTCCATTAAAAGTGACAGTAGGAGTCACTTTATCAAAAAGATTAGCCGTGAACGTAGCGACTGTCTTCGTTGCTTTGTCGAAGGAATACAATTGGTCATCATCCCATGTAAGAACCGGACCTTCTTGTTCGATTTTCGGCTGGTGGACTAATATATCAACTTCAATGCTTCCTTTGTTTTGCTCGAATGACAGCGACCCGCCCGGAGCGAGCAGACGTGCTATATAGCCAAAGAGATCAACCTTCCCTTTTTTCTCGTTATCGTTACTTACTTTTGCTTTAGCGGTAGCAATATCCTGGATAAATTTCTCTCCGTTGACTTTTCCGTCAATCAAGTCTTGTGCTGACGGTAATCCCAAGCCCTCGAGCTGACGCTGAAGATCGCGTTGAACGATGCGGAGGTCTTTGACTTTCAACTGAACAGTACCGATGCTAACCTTTGCATCATCATTTGCTTCTGATGCTTTTTGATCACTTGAAACGCCTAAGATTCTATTGGTGCGTGAGCTGAAGCGGAGCTTGTACCACCCCGGCTGGGATGGCGGCTGGAATTTAACGACAAATGCTCTTTTGTTGAGCTTACCATTGCCGCGTTTGGAAACAATATCGGTTTTTTCTTTGGAGTATCTGAATACAGAGTCACTACTTACTGCTTCACTTGGCGCGTAGCGATTAATCTCCCCTGTTTTGGTCGCCGACTCTACATACACCGGCTCTTTGTAGTCTGCCATTGCCGCGAGATTCAATTCAATCTTACGGGTAGCCTGTAGCACCCATTTCGGAGCATCCGGCATATTCGGATCGGTAATTTCATCGCCCATTACCGGATTCGCCGTTACTTTGGCAAATGCTTTTTCAGGGGGAGCTGACGGGATTTCTAAGTCTTTGCTGGCATTATAGTAAATCTCGTACTGCAGCTCCTGCACATTCGCGAGTTTTTTGAGAGTCTGAATACGTTCGGCTTTTTCTTTGGGCTCCATACCGTCAAGCTTGTCAGAACCGGCCACATCAGTAACCCCTACTTCGATGGTATAGTTATGAAACTTTTTAAACTCTTTTTGGATTTCTGCCGGCATTCCTTCTGTCAACACCCAGTCTTCCTGAAGACGAGTATTTATCCCTTCGGTGCCCGCGCCGGATTGAAGCTGAGTAAGAATACTCTCGACAATCTTTTGCGATTCACGCTGTTTTTTAACGAGATGCTCTTCGGCTTCGTCTCGCTCCACAATAATAATCAGCAGTTCTAGAATAACCGCCAAATACAACACAAAATAAACTTTACCGGCTCCACCTTTTGACATGGAAGTAACTCCGAAGAGATAAACAATTTGTAACTATTAATTGTAGGGTGAATTCAATGAAGAGCGTTTCGGGACCCTTACGCTTTGTATTGAATTTTTAAACGTCAGTATTCACAGTATGTAGGATTCACTGCTCGGGATGAGCACGAATTGTCCTGATATGATTTGTAACTAATAAAAGAAAGTGGAATTTCTACGAATCGTGGAAATTCCACTCTGCTTTGTATTATTGCTTCGGTGTGTCATTTTTTTTGACTTCTGCTTTGGTCATTGATTTTTTGTCCTTGCAGCAATCTTCTTTCTTTGACATTGTACCTTTTTTGCAACAGTCTGCATCAGCTTTCTTTGCTGCTGTTTTAGAGCAGGCATCTTTGTCTTTGCAGGCGGCTTTGCTCACCATCGTCGGCGCAATTACCAATCCGAGGCAGAGCGCAACTGCCGCAATTTTCTGTGCTATTTTCATATCAGAAACATTCCTTTAAATTGTGAGAAAATACGTTTATTAAGATTAAGGCAGTGCAATATATTGTAAATCCAACTTTTGGGCAAATAAAAAATTCAATCTCTCCCCAAATCCCTATATTTTCAGTGGATTTTTTTTTTTGTTCAGTACCAAGACAGCATGTTAGGACAAAACCTTACGTACCCATATTTCCAATTCCCCCGTTATGCTTTGTTTCCGGACCATCCGTCTGCCGCTCGTTCCGCACCGCCGGCAATCAATCTTTTCTGTCCGTTTATACCCCTCTCACCCGCCTCTCTTTACCTTAAATATAATTTCTGCTGTTCCCCCTTTCTGACAGTCCTTCCTTCCATCTGATGTGATTCTTGGCTGTTAGCAAATTGAAAAAATAACTGCCGATAAAAAAGTTTTCCACACGAAAAATATTCATTGAAGTAATTGGAAAACTTGTCTTAATTTTGAAACAAGAGCAGCATAAAGCATTCCCACCTTATTGCAGTAACTTACTTATAAAACAATTAACATCTACAAGATACCGCCCCAATACGGCGGCGTTTTGCGTAATTTTGTCTTTACGATTCAATTTCATCTTCAATTCTTGAGGTTTCAATGAAAATACAACGACGATTTACCAAGTCCGGTATCAGTCCTTACGATCAATTCGAGTACACACGCCGCTCGTCCGTCCTACGAAACCCCGACGGTTCACTCGTATTTAATATGGAAAATATCGAAGTGCCCTCGCATTGGTCGCAGGTCGCTACCGATATTCTGGCGCAGAAGTACTTCCGTAAAGCAGGTATTCCTCTTACCGACGAACACGGCAATCCCGTGCTCGACGACAAAGGCAATCAAAAGTACGGCAGCGAAAACAACCTCCGCCAAGTCGTGCACCGCCTCGCCGGCTGCTGGCGTGAATGGGGCGAAAAACACAACTACTTCGACACAGCCGAAGACGCCCAAGCATTCTATGATGAAATTGCGTACACACTCCTCAAGCAAATGACCGCGCCAAATTCCCCGCAATGGTTCAACACCGGACTTAATTTTGCGTATGGAATTACCGGCAAACCACAAGGACATTATTACGTCGATCCTGAAACCGGTAAGCTCGCTAAATCCGGCGATGCTTATACACATCCTCAGCCCCACGCGTGTGCTCGCAGAAATACTCTCCTCTTTACAAATGAAGGTGTTCTGACTATTGGCAGTATTGTCGATGAAAGTAAAGTAGGTATTCAAGTATTCGACGGGAACAAATATGTAAATGTACTTGCCGTAAAAAACAATGGCGTACGTTCTGTATTTCGCGCAACCTTAAAGAATGGAAACTTCATTGAATTTACCGACGACCACCGCATTTGGAGTTCGAGCAAACGCCTCAAAGATGGCGGAGAGTATTCATGGAATGAACTACGAACAATTCTCGGCAAGAAAGTACAGCAAATTGCTTTACAAGAGGTTGCTGAATTAACGACTGTAGCACATGAAGTGGAATTTGCAAATGGCTCTTCGGCCTCCACCTCAAGAAATTCTAGCACGAATGTTTCAAACGGCAGTCACGATTTCCAATTCGAGGCAGAAAGCAATTCATCAGAACTCGATATTGCAAAGGCAGCATTAGCAGGTTGGATTATTGGTGATGGATATTATGGTAAATACAACAAGAATGCCAAGACGACAATGTTCGGCGCAATTACCATAAATGATGATGAATTCAATTACGTAACTGATTTATTCACAGAAATATTCGGTGATTATACTGTTGGGGTTCGCCGTGACATCGGTGAATTATACCGCACCGTCAAATTAGACTCCAAGCGCGTCGATGGATTCGTTGAAGAGTACGAACTCAATACAAATTCCCTTACGGCAGTAGTTCCTGAACGTATCTTTACATCGAGTCGTGATGAACAATTTGCCTTTCTTCGCTCTCTCTTTCAAGCCGATGGCTGCGTACGTCTTAGAAATGAAAATGGACGTAATTCCGGTGACGTGACCCTTACGACTATATCGGAAGAACTCGCTCACGGTGTACAAGTATTACTCCTTAGCCTCGGAATATACTCCACGGTAACCCGTTGTAATGACTCCCGTGAAGACCGTCACAAGCCATTTCATGTTTCAATCGCGTATTATTCGGAACGTAAGAAATTCGAAGAACATATCAATTTTATCTCCGATGAGAAAAGAAGTAAGCTTCAACTGTTAAATGAAACAGTTATTGGTAAAAATAAATACTCCACTTCCGAAGAAACTATCATTTCAATAGAATACATCGGTGATGAGGAAGTATTCGATATACAAACTGAAACAGCTCAATTTGCTGCCAACGGTGTCATCGTCCATAATTGCTTCATCCAATCCGTTGAAGATGACCTCGTTAACGAAGGAGGAATCTTTGACCTCGTGACCCGCGAAGCCCGGATTTTTAAATTCGGCAGCGGCACGGGCTCCAACTTCTCGAATCTCCGCGGCAGCGGCGAACGCCTCTCCGGCGGCGGTGCATCCTCCGGACTCATGAGCTTCCTGAAAATATTCGACCGCGCTGCCGGCGCTATTAAATCCGGTGGCACCACACGCCGCGCTGCTAAAATGGTAATCGTCAATATCGATCATCCGGATATCGAAACATTTATCGAATGGAAAGCCAAAGAAGAAGAAAAAGTAGCAGCCCTCGTCGCGGGCTCTAAAATCAATGCTACGTTCTTACAAGCAATTCTCGATGAAGCAATTGCCGGTGGCGCTGACCGCAAGACAAACGCCAAGCTCAATACCCTCGTCGTTCATGCCGTACACCGCGGTGTGCCGATGAATTATATCGAACGTACCCTCACGCTGCTCGAGCAAGGCTTCACAACCCTCAATTTTGATACCTTTGATACGCATTATGAGTCTGAAGCTTATGTAACCGTCAGCGGACAGAACTCCAATAACTCCGTTCGCGTGACAAATGAATTCATGCAAGCAGTGATCAACGACGGCATGTGGGAACTCAAATGGCGCACCAAGCCGGGCATCGCCAAAACACTCCGCGCCCGTGACCTTTGGGCAAAAATCAACATGAGCGCATGGAAATCTGCCGACCCGGGACTGCAATTTGATACTACTATTAATGAATGGCATACGTGCCCTGCTGATGGTAGGATTAATGGATCTAACCCCTGCAGCGAGTACATGTTCCTCGACGACACTGCCTGCAACCTCGCAAGCATTAACCTTGTGCACTTTGTCGATGAAAATGGCAACTTCATGGTCGAAGAATTCCGCCATACAGCACGCCTTTGGACTATCGTTCTCGAAATCTCCGTGCTCATGGCTCAATTCCCGTCGAAGCAAATTGCTAAGCTGAGTTATGATTTCCGCACGCTTGGTCTCGGCTATGCGAACCTCGGCACGATATTAATGATCGACGGTATCCCGTATGATTCGGATAAAGCACTCGCTATCAGCGGCGCTATCACAGCACTCATGACCGGTGAATCGTACGCAACGAGTGCCGAACTCGCCCGTGATGTGAAGCCGTTCCCATCGTACGAAAAGAACAAAGAAGCTATGCTCCGCGTGATGAGAAATCATCGCCGCGCTGCTTATAATGCTCCCGCAAGCGAATATGAAAATCTTACGATTCCACCTGTCGGTATTAATCCCGAAATCTGCCCGCAAGACTTGCTCCAAGCTGCCCGCGATGCATGGGATAAAGCGATCGAACTCGGTGAAAAACACGGCTATCGCAACGCACAAGTCACCGTTATCGCTCCTACCGGAACGATT
>JBPOHH010000251.1:0-11056 GCA_052035765.1 Bacteroidota bacterium | reverse complement strand
GCATAATAGTATATCTCTTCGGTATCTGCACCTTGAATTTTCGTCACATATACTACTAATGAGGCCTGATGCTTGGCACTTGCCTTGGGCACTTCTACAACTTCATCTATTCTACTGACTTCTTTCTTGAATTCTTCAATTGTGGAACCTTTCTTTAACTTTAAGTTTTGCTGCGTGACCAAGGTTTCACAAGAAGTTAGACAAAGCATCATGCAGGAAACAAATGCTGCTCTGATGAAAATTTTAACGTTCATACTCTTCTCCTTTTGATGCAAGATATCGTTTGTAGCCTTCATCTATAGCGTTGCCAAACTGTGAAATTCTGTCTGAAGGGTCATTTTTAATTTCATATAAATACCCCCATGTGTACAACGCATTATCCTTAAAAATGAAGTAGAATGGGTCATGATCGTTATAGATAAGGTTTTGCCGTTGTGGCTGGAGGCCACTTATTTCGGGACTTTTATATTTGCCCTTATTGTCGTATCCGCCATTAAATTGTTTATGATTGTTGCTGGCAGCCATATCTTTATGCACCCGATTTACCACATAGTATATGAGCACCTGGTATTTTTGATTTTCGTATTCAAACGTATATGCGGGATAGTGCGTTGTATCCCGTATGTATGAATCGAAGATTTGAGAGTATGGAGTTCCTTTGCGCAAATACGTAAAAGAATTAGCACCTCCCGGTAAACTACAGGAGGACACAAACACGGTCGATATCGCAATTATTATTACAACTAGTAGTGTTTTTTTCATAGACATTCCTCAATGGTTAATCCAGGTATCGGAAACAAAAGTACCTATTGTATTGATGGCAGTATCATCAGATTTCTTGAAATCATCGAGATTTCCCCAAAAGTGCAATTTGTCATTCTTAAAGGAAAAAACAAATACATCAAATTTGTTGGAATTAAAAAGAGCATAGAGCGACCCAAAGCCATAGGTCATAATCCATCGCTTGTAAATCAACACTTTATAACTATCAGTACTTCCCGGGAGTACCAATTCTTTCACAATCTCAGGTTCCTGATTCAAATACGCTTTGACTGATGAGAATTCTTCGTTTTTAGTGAGTTTCCCGGCAGTATTATACCCTATGACCGGTACAGAACTACAGGATATACATGTCATCGACAGGAAGAAACCGATAAAGGCAGTGGTAATGGCGTTTTTCATGATAGCATCTCTATACAACAATAGGAGGATAAAATGTGGAATCAAGCTAGGCGCAAAAATAAGGAATAATGTTGGATGAAGAAACCCGTGAAGCTAAAATCCAACGACTCACTTTTTCCGATCTGTCGGTACTGTAATGACCAACGAAGTACCGGATTGGAATTCGCCGCATAATCACTAGATACCAGTCTCGGCTGTTGTTACCTAATCGTCAATATGTACAGAAAAAGCCTCCCGAAGGAAATATTCACTCAAGCAGTTACCCGGCAAGCAGTTAGCCTCATCAGTTTCCGTGTGGGTGCAGGATGGAGAAATACCTCGACTACCGGAGAATGATTCAAACAACCGAAGGTTTTTCTCTATCGCCCGGCAGATGCTGTGGAGGGCGATAGAGAAAAACCTTCGTAAAAATACTGTAGAAGCGCACCAACTGCACGTCAATACATTCCGATGGAACCTCATAAGCAAGTGTTTATTCGGCAAGTAATCGACGTCAGATATCACACCTGACGAGAAAGGAATTAAAACATCAGGTTTCAAATTCCACAGGAAACAATAAGACTCCATAGCACTTGTCCATCTGCCTGCATGGTAGGCGCAAGTCCTAATCTAAACAAATGATGTGGTAAACTAAAATTATAATGCCTGTAACCAATAATACCTGTTAGTTTTACGGAATTATACGTGTTTCCTCCACTACCTTCAACCATAAAACTAGTTTTATTGACCCACCATTGAAAATCAAGACCTGCACCAATTTCAACCCCATACTCTCTACCAATGACAAGAACAGGCACCACGGGAACATCAAATCGTATTCCTCCGAAGGGAATAGGTAAGCTAGTACCGATGCCTATCTGAAGTCCGACACGAATTCCTGCACCCAAGAAAGTGGTGGAGTCATAATGCAACAGCGGCTCGTAACAGATACCTACCATGTTATAACTTCTTGCAAGGAATTCGATATAGGTCACCGGTTGCGGAAGGTTATAATCAGTAGTATCTTTTGATTTTTCACGCGATAAGGCTGATGAAGCAATTAGAATCAGCAAGAGGAAGGAAGAAGTAGCTACTTTCATGGGTTTTAGAGAAAAATATAGTCGTTTATCGTATCTCTAGACTCTTAAATTACTCTACACAATATACGTTTCATGGTTGATGAATCGAAATTCTTATAGCAACGTTTTGCTTACGATTTCAGCGGCAATTACACGGCAATGAATTGTCATCATCCAACATGTTGTTTCTATTGCAATATATAGTAATTATACGGCGTAATTATACGGCGTAATTATACGGCTTTCCCAAGAACTTTTATTTTCAATAAAATACGTAGGTTTTCTTATGACTTGGACGGCAACACTTCACTTATGCTTCGTACGGAAGATGTCCATTTCATCACGATGTTATACTCTATTCACATCGGATATTCTTCCCTTTACCGACAGAAGCCATTTTGAAATAGTTGCTTCTATTGTTAATCAATTATCAACTTCAAATTCCAAAAGATATAAACCATATCGAGAGTAAGTGACCGTCCGCTTGTAATGTTGATGTCAAACCTGTTCTAAATAGATGATGTGGAAGCCCAAAATTATAATGACGATAGCCAATAATACTCGTAAGTTTTACGGAATTGTATGTATTCCCCCCATCACCATCACCTAAACCAACTTTAGTAAGCCACAACTGAAAATCGAGACCTGCACCAATTTCAAAACTATACTCTTTACCAATGACAAGAACCGGTATTAACGGAACATCAAATCGTATTCCACCGAAGGGCATTGGAAAAGTAGTACCTATGCCTATCTGAAGACCTAAGTGGCTTCCTGCCCCCCAAAAAGAAGTCGAGTCATAATTTAAAACAGGCTCATAACAGATACCAATCATGTTAAATCTTGCAAGAAATTCGATAAATGTCACTGATTGAGGAAGTGTATAATCTGTGGTGTCTTTCGTTCGGTCTCCGGCAAAGCATACATAGCCAAACAATACCATACCACAGCAGAAAGAAATGATATTTTTTTTCATGGTTTCCTCTCGCTACACAGGACATTGAAGCCCGCCCTTGGGTTGAATGGATCCACAACATGGCAGTTTTTTTGCAGGGTCTCTAACGTATTCTTTCCCAAGATAATCGCCTTGGTCACTATAAAGACATTTCCAGAAACAATTAAAGCATTTTTTTTGTGGATTACACTGTGGGTTGTTAATTCTCTTGCCCTTCGCCTTACAAAGATCAACTTTTTTACAGTCTTTATCTAGACAAATACTTCGTACTTTATCTGAATCGCAGCATTCTGTTGGTTTTGTACCGCCACACAAACAACTATCTTTATGACTTCCATTATAATTTACCAGCTCTGATTTATAATCCCAAATTAAAGCTCCAATGTATCCAATTATCGATGTCACAGTAAAAAAAGCTAGGAGAAGAGGTCCGAACACCCAGATACATGTCCAAGACATTGCTTCGAAGCCTGCTTCAATAATTTTTGCATGTATGCAGTTAACGACATCATAGTCTTTTGAAAGAGCATCTCCATACGAAGTCGAGCAGTAAATATCTACATCATGTTTATAACAGCAATCGTAAACATCGACAGAAAAAGAACCAGCACATGGGAACCAAAAATTAAGCTTTCCGTCAGGTGTTGCTAACCCACCAGAACACCCCATATCATGTTCTGTACACATTACTTCATCACCAAGAATTTCATCTTTCTTTTTATCTTTAGTTGAATCGACAGTTACTTTTGATTGCTTTGAATTTTCAGTTGGTAGTGCTGAGCTGTCAATGTGTTTTCCAACTACACTCATTGCTCCCACCCAAATGGATGCAATAGCAAAATTAACTGCATCTAACGGTGTGTCTATAGGAATATATTGTCCTTGAGGAGCAAGCGGTGTATTGACCTGATAGCCATTATTACCTACTTTTACCATTTGTACCGTAAATACATCCGAACCTGTTAGAGCAGTTTCGATTTTAGTAAGCAAGTCTCCATTTGTAAGTCGGAACGTTGTAACGCTATACATGGAGTTATTATCAGGGTTTCCCATCAATAAATAAGCATAGTCATCCGTTTTTTGCTCTGCTTGTTTATTTACACCAATACTAAAAATTGGGAGTGTCGTCGATTCACTATTTGTCCAAGCGTAACCTGACTTTTTTAATGTATCTGCTATTTCTTGGGGCGAACTCCCTAAGCTCTGAATGGTTGACAAATAATTCTCTTTAGAATTGGTATCCTTGCTATGTGTTACTTGCTCACTACCATATACAAATCCTTGAAAGGACTGTACAGGTGTAAACATTTGGGGACTTGTACCAGTGTATTGTATAGAAGGAGGAGAATTGAGTCGAGAATTTGTAGGATTTCTTGATTCTGGCGCGGACATACCAGGTATTGGCTTTAAATTCATGTCAAACATAACGCTTCCTTTCGGAATTGGTGAGTAGCTTTGTAAAATTATGGCACAATGACCCAGTCCATGTTGAACATACTCCAATTTCCCGACGCATCAATCGCCCGCAAGCCAACCGATACTTTACCCATCTGCTGAGAAATGATTTTCAGCGTTACACTTCCCGTATATGCCCTTGCCGTAAAGGAAATTACGGGAATAGTTCCTAAGTAATCGCCTCGTGTTCCCGCATTTTCAAGAAAGCTAAGCTGTAAGTCTGAATAACTACCTACCCCCAGCGCAAGAGGTATATTCATTGTCCATTCTTTCCCACCTCGAAGAAATATCATACTGCGAAGCGGTGGTGCGAGTAACGCACTTGAATTTCTTGTTAGATGCGTGAAATTCCAATTGGTCTGCTCAAGGATTTTTTCAGGTTTGGTGGTGTCATTGGCAAGACAGGAAGGAATGCCATTATACGAAAACGGGCTCGCGGCAAGCCATGACGACGGAGGAGTGCTATACGTACTGCTATTCATAAATACTCCTACGTCTTGATTAGTGCCATCATTAATTTGTGCAAGCCAAATTAAATCAAGTGGATTACGCGGCGCATAATCTTGTAAATCATACCAACTTTGAATGCCGCCGGATGTGTTCGGCGAAGGCGTGTTGCAGGAACAGGACATGATGATTTCTCCAAAAAGAGTGAAACAAAAATACGTGTTACTACAACACTAAAAAAAAAAAACGACTTCTCCAAGAAATATTTTTGTCAGTAAAAAGGTTTTTAACTGCTTGGACGGCAAAGGGTGACCGCAAAACGTCGGTGTGGAATGTAATGAAAGGAAACCAAAAAGAGAGAATTTACTCCGCAAGCATAAACTTCTTGACGCGAACGGTATTTCCCGTCTTCATCGCAGCAAAATAGACTCCTGTGGGGAGTAGTTGCAGGTCAATTGTGCTTGTTGATTCGGCAGAGAGGAGCGTGCGTCCGAGTACATCAGTGATGGAAATCGTCGATGGAACGGTCGATGTATATTGGAATTGACGATCGCGTATTTCGAAGAAGAATTCGCTTGTGGCGGATTCCTCATTCACATTCGAGGGTGCTTGGAGAGGAAAAAATAGACCTGATACCGTGATTCCTGTAGGAGTTTGCAGCATAGGAAGGGGGAAAGTACCAGGTCCTTGGGGGTTGTTTACCAGTAAATATGCCAGCACACCGCCGCCCTGAGGGGCAAGACAAGTGTGGCTGAGCGAACTAATCACAAAGTCAGCTTGTTGCTTGATTGAATCAATATTGTAATAGAGTACCACATCGCCGCAGAAGAGCTCACCTGCTTCAATTCCAACGACTTGTGCATTCTTATATTCATTCCACATATTCCATGCCACTTTTCCGGCTGCACCTAAAAATTCTCGGTCAGACGAACAAATAACCGGAATTTTGACAAGATTTTCGCTTGACAATGGCGGATGATTGCTGATTGGTGCGGTGAGTGGAGTTTCACCCTTGCGCGCGGTGATTGTTTTGCCGTAATTAAGAGATGACACTAATATATCCGTATAAGTCACATCGCCGCTTCCATCACAATCTGCATACGTTGCTTGAGCTGAGTCCCATGCGAGTGCAATCTGCGGTGCCCAATACATACTGTTATTTTGGCGTTTGAATCCCCGAAATCTCGTTAAAGAGTCGTTGTTGCCCACGAACAAATTAATTTGCGAAAAATCTCGGGTATCGATTAAACCATTATTATCTGCATCACCCGGCCATACCTGTAAAAAACTTCTGATGGAATATGATTGAGCGCTGCTTGTTAATTGTACAATTGATCCGCTATCTTTATTAATCACGGCTTGTGCATTGACAAAGGTAAAGATACTGCTTTGGTTGTGCACGGCATCCGGCATGACGACGAAGTCAAAATGAATAATGAGCGGATTGTCTATCCCACGGGCATACGCAGGATCGCCGGAGAGAGCACCGACACTGATGCGCCCATTACCGGTGGAAAGATCGGTCTGATCGACCTGCACCGTTCCCTGCGCGCCAAATGAACCTGCCCGCCACCCTGATAGCCGTACGACACTTGGATTGGTATAGCGCATTTCAAACGCTGCACCGGTACACCCGAGAGCATCCGAGAGCACGACATCCACCCCGAATCGAAACGTCGCCGTCACAAAATGCGACCGCGACGAGTCCACATCCGTACGTACAAGCCGAATTGACTGTGCGCCGAGTTCGCTCACCGAGAGCAACCCCATAGCAATCAAGAGGATGGATAGTAATCGTATCATAAGTATAATCTCAAAATAGAAGTATCGTACATGATGTTCGATAGATGTAGTTTTCGGCAAAAAAGGAGAATATTCACCATTATTTCTACTTCCCTACCTAACCCGCAACTATTATGCCAAGAGTGATTATTGGGGTAGGTTGTGTGGTTGCCGGACATTGACGGACATTGCAGGACATTGCCGGACATTGCCGGTTATTGCCGGACATTGCCAGACATTGTCGGACATTGACGGACATTGACGGACATTGACGGACATTGACGGACATTGACGGACATTGCCGGACATTGTCGGACATTGACGTACGTTGCCGGACATTGACGTACGTTGCCGGACATTGACGGACATTGCCGGTTATTGCCGGACATTGACGGACATTGACGGATATTGCCGGACGTTGCCGGACATTGACGGACATTGACGGACATTGACGGACATTGACAGACATTGACGGACATTGACGGACATTGACGGTTATTACCGGACGTTGCCGGACATTGACGGACATTGACGGACATTGACGGACATTGACGGACATTGACAGACATTGACGGACATTGCAGGACATTGCAGGACATTGACGGACATTGCAGGACATTGCAGGACATTGCAGGACATTGCAGGACATTGCAGGACATTGCAGGACATTGCAGGACATTGCAGGACATTGACGGACATTGCAGGACATTGCAGGACATTGCAGGACATTACCTGCATTCATACGGTCACTGAGCGAAGCCGAAGTGAGCCGTTCAAACGTTTTTTGTGGAAGTCAATTCCATAACCTGACCATTTGCCCGAACCGAATTATCATTCCTCCCCTTTCACATCTCACAAAATCCTCTTAAATTACACCTAAAAACTACTCACAAAAGGAACATTCCCATGCCGCAACATTCCCTCTTTGATGCAAGTCCCGCAGCACGCGCTGCCGAACTCCGTGACGAAATCCGCAAGCATGACTATCTCTACTATGTAGAAGCAGCGCCGACTATATCTGATAGAGACTACGATGCTTTGATGCAGGAATTACTTGATATAGAGCGCGCGCACCCCGCACTCGTCACTCCCGACTCGCCGACCGCGCGCGTCGGAGGCGAACCTCTCAAAATATTCCCCACCGTGCGGCACGAAATACAAATGCTTTCGCTCGCTAATACCTATACCCGTGAAGAAATTACCGACTTCGACAGGAGAGTGCGCGAAGGACTCGAAGGCGAGCAACATCAAATAGTTTCCGAATTAAAATACGATGGTGTTGCCGTCAGCTTGCGCTATAAAGATGGTGTATTACACGTCGGTGTCACCCGCGGCGACGGTGTAACCGGCGATGATATCACGCAGAATATCCGCACGATACGCAGTATTCCATTGCAGGTCAAGCCCGTGTTTTTCGAAGGAAAAGAAATTAAAAATTTCGAAGTGCGCGGCGAAGTATTCATGATGAAAGATGATTTCGTCGCCATCAATACCGAACGCGAGGAGCGCGGCGAAAAGCTCTATGCCAATCCCCGGAATTTATCGGCCGGCACGCTCAAATTACTCGACTCACGGGAAGTCGCCAAGCGTCCGCTCTCGATGGTGTGTTACTATCTTTATTCGTCGGATGTGAAATTGGAGTCTCATAGTAAAAATCTCGAACTCTTGCGCGCGATGGGTTTTCCGGTGAGTCCGCATGTGCTTGTATGTTCTACCCTTGACGATATTTTTGAATTCATCGATTCATGGGATCAAAAGCGCGAATCGCTCCCATTTTTTATCGATGGAATTGTTCTTAAAGTCGATGCGATGCGTCAGCAGGATATTCTCGGCGCGATTGCACGCTCGCCAAAATGGGCGATTGCCTACAAATTCGAAGCCGCCAAAGCGCAGACCCTGCTCAAGGACATTTCGTTCCAAGTCGGTCGTACCGGCGTCGTTACACCCGTTGCGGAATTACAGCCCGTCTTCCTCGCCGGCTCGACCGTCAGCCGCGCAACGCTCCATAATGGCGATTATATCGCAGGACTCGATATCCGCATCGGCGACACGGTGATCGTCGAAAAAGGCGGCGATGTGATACCAAAAGTGTCGGGGTATGTCGCGGAAGCGCGTTCTGAAAATGCTGCGCAATTCGAATTCCCTACTCTTTGCCCATGCGAACATCACACGCCGCTCCACCGTCCTGACGGCGAAGCCAATTATTACTGCGACCACGCCGAATGTCCGTGGCAGATTCGCCGCAAGCTCACGCATTTCTCCTCGCGCGATGCGATGGACATCGAGGGTTTGGGCGAGAAAGTGGTTGATCAATTAGTGGAATTGAAATTACTTCTCACCATTGCTGATATTTACGACCTGCATACCCACCGCGACGAACTCCTTGCGCTCGACCGCTGGGGTGAGAAAAGCGTTGATAATTTACTGGCTGCCATTGAGCTTAGCAAGCAAAAGCCGTTTGCGCGTGTGCTCTATTCGATTGGAATCAGATTCGTCGGTGAAGGCGGCGCGAAAATACTTGCCCGCGCATTTGGTTCGGTTGATGCGCTCGCATCTGCCACGGTCGAACAGCTCACCGCCGTCCCTGAAATCGGTGGTAGAATTGCCGGTTCGGTGGTGGAATTCTTCAATGATGAAACGGAAATGGCAATTCTCAACCGCCTGCGCGCCGCAGGACTCCGCTGCGAGCTCAGCGAAACCGAACAGCAGTCGATCAGCAAAGTGCTTGAGGGGAAAACATTTGTGATTACGGGTGAATTAGAGCAGATGTCCCGCCGCGAGGCAGGCGAGGCAATCGAGCGTCATGGCGGGAAAGTGTCGGGGTCGGTCAGCAAAAAAACCAGTTACGTCGTCGTCGGCACGAGCCCGGGCAGTAAATTCGACAAAGCCCGCGAACTCGGCGTCACAATTTTGAATGAAGAAGAATTTTTGGTAATGGTTGCAGGGTGAGGGTAATGGATAGTACTGTAATACGGTCAACCTAAGAAGAAATAGGTATATTATTGAACACTTCGACAAGCTCAGTGTGACTGTAACTAGTGTGACTGTAACCCGTTCGTCATGCTGAGCTTGTCGAAGCATCAAGCAAATACCGATTTCTTAAGTTGAGAGCATTGGATCGCATCCGCCCGGCTTCGTGCAGGAAAAGGGCGAATACAACTCGACCCTATATTTTAAAAAAACCATTCGGGAGAACGTATGAAAGTAAATACTTCTTTCTCTTATCATCCACAGAACACTTTTTTACGTGTAATCTTGTTCGTACTATTGCTGCTAACAAGTGGCCAATGCTGTATAGCAATAAATCCGGCGTGGATGGGAGAAAGTGCTCCTCTCGCTTTGTGTTTTAGTTTAGGACACGAGTTTGCTTTTGTTGATTATGCCTCGCCATTTTATACTACTTCCCAGATGCCATTGACGCTCACTAATTCGTTGACTCAACAGTATAGCTTGCTTATTAGCGATAGGAGTAAAAATCCACTACATATAGGAAGAGGCAATAGGCATAAATATTTAGAATTAGGATTTGGATTCAATGTTCTGCATCGTTCCAATAAGGGTGAGGGAGTGCAAGATGCGCAAGTTATTACCAAATCAGATTCTACGCCACGCATTGCCTCGGCTGTGCGTACGATGGAGGTGAGTAATCTCTCGTTTGGAATTAGTGGTATTGCTGACATGCCGACATACATCCTCAACAAGTTGCGTATTCGCTTTGAACCCGATTTCAATATGATTATCTGGGATAAAACCAGAAGTGTGCTATCACTTTCAGATAACGATACTTCTGTTGTATTCCCACGAAGCTCGATGGTATCGTATTCTCCCGAGGGTCGTGTTGCTACCCGTGAGAGTGCCGGAGACAGAACCTATGAAATGGTCTATTCGCTGAAGATTGGACTTTCGTATTCATTTCAGATATTGTTACGGTCAACACCCTGGCTTTATGAGTCAGCTCAATATGGTGAGATTCAACCTTATATCAATTATACTCTACGCTTTGCACCAACATTATCCGGTTCGCACAGAGTGATTTCCGGGCTACAGTTTGGAGTACGTTTTGTTATACCTGAGTCATTTGTACGTAATCCTCAAGAGGATGAAGATGCGATAGCTCGTTCGCTAATAAATTCCTCGTCCGGTCGGATAGTAGCAACCGAGAGAGAAAGCACATGCC
>JBPOHH010000061.1:0-11175 GCA_052035765.1 Bacteroidota bacterium | reverse complement strand
CCTTTGGCTGCTTTACGGATTGGCGGAGGATTCAGCGAATCGATAGAGTCTGACGGCTTGACAGTGATGCGTTTGTCGGAAATACCTGCTTTGGTGAAGTATTCGCGGAGCGCAGTACATCTGTCTTGTGTGAGTTTAGTATTGAGTGCTTTGTCGTCATCGGTATCGGGGAAGCATTGAATTTCGATGTTGACATTCGGATTAATGAGCAAGGAGCGTTTGAAATCATCTAAGATATCATTGGCGCCGACGCGAAGCTTCGATTTTTTCACTTCGAATGGAGCATTACGTGCTGCAATTTTTGTACCTTTGACGAGTGGCTTAACGAGAAAATCACGAGAAATTTCGGCGTATTTGCCGGTATTTGGGAGAGAGATTTCGTATTCTGCCTGGAAATATTCGGACTGTTCGAGGCGTACTTTGTACTTCTTACCCGGCTTGAGACCGGTGACTAAGTATGAGCCGTCTTTGGAGTTGCTACGGGATGAACCTGCTCTGTTGCCCGATTCATCACTGAAGACTACATTAACGGTCACAGGATTGCGGGTAACTTCATCGAGAACATTACCTGCTACGGTAATGACGGTGCCGACCTGAGCAAAGATTTGAGAAGGAAACATCATCAATGCGGCAAAAACCGCTACGGCTGTTACTTTTAAAAATTTACTGGTATTCATAATTATTTTCCTCCCTTTTTCGGCAATTTGCCTTTTACAGTTTCAGATAACATACGTACTGTTCCGTCGGCGCATCCAATGAGTATTGTCCGTGCATTACTTGTCAAATCGACCGACCATACTTCTACACCGACATCCATGGTCATTAAATTTTCGCCGGTAGTTACATTCCACAATTTTACTGATTTATCAAGACTTGCGCTGACGAGAGTTTGGTTATCAGCAGCAAACGACACATCTTGTACTAAATCTGTATGAGCATTGATTGTGCGGACGAGTTCGCCGGAAGGCATTTTCCAGATTTTGATCACGCCGTCCTGATCCGCAGAGGCGAGAAGCTTGGAGTCAAAGCTGTAAAGAGCAGTCAACACATGTGAATTGTGACCGGTAAGAGTCATGACCGGCTCTTTGGAAGAGATATCGGTCGACCAGATTTTGATGGTCTTGTCATCACTGCATGATGCGAGATATTTACCGTCGTAGCTGTAGGCGACATTATTTGCCTGCATGGTGTGGCCGCGGAGAGTTTTTACTTCGCTCCGTAATTTGGTATCCCAAAGTTTGACTGTCTGGTCAAAGCTTGTACTTGCTAAATATTCGCTGTTTTCATCCTGACTGAAATACACGCCGATTACTTCGGCTGTATGGCCATTGAGAACAGATTTTTGCTTGCCTGATTCGACATCCCAGATACGAACAGTTCGGTCACTGCTCGCACTAGCAAGCAATTTTCCATTACCGGAGAAGGAAATATTGTTGACTTGTCCTAAGTGACCGGTCAACGTTTTGAGCTCTTTACCGTCGGGAAGACTCCATAATTTTATCGTTTCGTCTAAGCTACATGTAGCGAATTTCGTATTATTTTCATTAACGAACACACCAAGCACCTCATCGGAATGTTTTCCGAGAGTTTTCATGTCGTACGTGCGCTGAGCTTGCAGAAAGCCGGATGCAGCCTGTGCAATAATCAGCATACAAAGAATGCCTTGCCAACGAAGAATTTTCATAGACAGTTACCTCACTTTAAGATTAAAAAAACGTTGAATAGAATCTGATTACTAGGGAAATTATACCGGCTTGGTACGAGAGCTACGTGCGAGCCGGACGGCGGAGAATTACATATACTGAATAAGTACTGCCATGTCCTTAAGAAGTCTGCACAAATCGAGCACATCCTGACGGCGAAGTGTGACCATGTCGCCGGACTGCTCTTGCTCAGTGCCATTCTTGGCGGTCGTGCGTATTTTCCGTTTGCCATCGGCGGCGGTCAGGGAGAGTTCTAGCGATTGCTCAACCGGCGCGGGCTTGTACTCGGGAATCGTATCAAGATCCATCGAACGCAAGGCGTCCTTGGCTCCCTGAATCGTGAGACGGTCATTACGCAGCAGCCCCTTTATCGTCTGAACAATTGCCACGTCTTTGGCAGTATAGGCACGGTTACCGGCGCGGTTCTTACGCGGCTTGATCTCAGCGAATTCACGCTCCCAATAGCGGAGGACATACTGCTCCTCGTCGATTATCTGACTGACATCGCTGATAGAATAATAGAGTTTTTCGGTTTGATTGTTTTTCACAAGCAGGATTTTAACGAATTCTTTTTTATGAGCAAAACATTACTCTTCATAATTGAAATATTTTTTTGGCAAATTACGAAAAAATACGTTTCTACCGAGTAGTAAAAAACAGATTATTATCTTTCATTGACAAAGTTTTTAAGAGGCATTGGTTATATTTGTAAAAGAGGGAAGGAGAAAACAGCAATCAAGTTTGCCGTATCAGATTGAAAAAAATAATCGGCCGGACGGCGAAAATGATGTATTCGCATAGAAATAGACAAATTACAACCCTCTGCATCGGTTGCTGATTTTATTGCCTGACCCGAACAGTTGCGTTACAGCCGTGAGCTTTGTATTCCCCGTATTTCCAATCGAAAACATCTCCGAACTTGCACGTATCCGATTCTGTATCTCCGGTATGGTTCATGCCTCGATTCTAATCCCCATGCAGGGTTTTATCTATGAGAATTATTATGTACTACTATTTCAATAAACCATGAATATTACGTTCCCCGACGGCATAGTCCGTCAATTTCCCGATGGTACATCCGGTATGGAGATTGCCAAATCCATCTCCGAAGGGCTCGCCCGCGTCGCCCTCGGAATTTTTGTCGATAATGTTCCCTACGACTTATCCCGCCCAATTACCAAAGATGCCACCATCCGCATCGTAACGTTTAATGATGAAGACGGACGACAAATCTTCTGGCACTCAACAGCCCACCTTATGGCTGAAGCTCTCGAATCGCTCTATGCCGGCGTGAAATTCGGTATCGGACCGCCGATTGAAAATGGATTTTATTATGATGTTGACCTGCCAAACGGGAAAAAACTCTCGGTTGAGGATTTACCGGTCATCGAAGCGAAGATGAAAGAACTCGTCAAACAGAATTCTGCCTTCGAACGCGTCGAAATCTCCTGGGAAGATGCCGTGCAATACTTTACGGAAAAAGGAGATGAATATAAATTAGAACTCCTCGACGGACTCAAAGGAAGTGAAATTACTCTCTATAAACAAGGGAATTTCACAGACTTATGTCGCGGTACACATGTTCCTGCTACCGGTGCAATTAAATTCCCAAAACTACTCTCGATCGCCGGCGCATACTGGCGCGGAGATGAAAAACGCAAACAATTAACTCGTATCTATGGTATTGCCTTCCCTAAAAAAGAACAGCTCGATGAGTTCATCCGCCTGCGCGAAGAAGCCGAACGCCGCGACCACCGCAAGCTTGGTAAAGAATTGGAATTATTCATGATTACGCCGACTATCGGTGGTGGACTGCCCGTATGGCTTCCTAATGGAACCATCATCCGCCGCACGCTCGAAGATTTCCTGCGTAATCTCCAGAAACAACGCGGATATCAGGAAGTCATCACGCCGCATATCGGGAATCTCAATCTCTATAAAACATCCGGACACTATCCCTATTACGCTGATTCGCAGTTCGCTCCCATCGTCGTTGATGACGAAGAATACCTGCTCAAGCCGATGAACTGTCCGCATCATCATCAGATTTATTCGTCTAAGCCGAGAAGTTATCGTGACTTACCGGTACGTCTCGCGGAGTTCGGCACGGTCTATCGCTACGAACAGTCCGGTGAGCTCAACGGTCTCTCCCGCGTGCGCGGCTTTACCCAAGACGACGCGCATATCTACTGTATGCACGATCAATTAAAGAATGAAATCAAAGAAGTGGTGGAATTAACCAACTACGTTTTCAAGACCTTCGGCATGGACGTGACCACACGCCTCTCGTTCCGCGATGACAATCCCAATAAATACGGTGGTGACCTTGAGTTATGGGAACGCTCCCAACGAGAAATCAAAGAAGTCGCCGATGAAATGGGACTCGAATACTTCATCGGTGAAGGAGAAGCGGCCTTCTACGGACCGAAAATCGACTTCATCGTTAAAGATGCTATCGGTCGTAAATGGCAGCTCGGTACCGTGCAGGTTGATTACGTCATGCCGGATAGATTTGAATTAGAATATACCGGCGCCGACAATCAAAAACACAAACCGGTGATTATCCACCGTGCGCCGTTTGGCTCGATGGAACGTTTCCTGAGTATCTTAATCGAACACTACGCCGGTAATTTCCCGTTCTGGCTCTCGCCGGTACAGGTGAGCGTTCTCCCAATCTCCGATGACCAAAAAGAATATGCTGCCGGTCTTGTAGCGCAATTAGAAGCATGCGGCTACCGAGTGAAATATGATGACCGTTCGGAGAAAATCCAACGGAAAATTGCAGAGAGCGAACAGAAAAAAGTGCCGTTTGCCCTCATCATCGGCAAGCGGGAAGCGGAGAATGGACAGGTATCCCTCCGCGAACACGGAGTAGGCGACAAAGGTGTGATGAATGTCAGTGAGGTGATGAGTCTCTTCGCCGGACTTGCAAAGCCGTAACTGACGAAAATTATTATAGTTAAATTAATTAGGAGATGAAAATGGACGATCAGGAATTAGTCGTAAAAGACTGCAATGGCAAGGTATTGGCAACAGGTGATACGGTTACATTAATCAAAGACTTGAAAGTGAAAGGTTCGTCCGTGAATCTCAAGCAAGGCACCGTCATCAAGAAAATCCGTCTCACGGATAATGATGAAGAAGTCGATTGCAAAGTCGATGGCATGAGCATTGTACTCAAGACGATGTTTTTGAAGAAAAAATAACGTAACGTCCTTTGACGAAACGAAAAAAGACGAACTGTGAGGTTCGTCTTTTTTTTGTTACTTACGCTTTTCGCCAAATGTTGTCATCGTAAGAAGAAAAAGGTACGTAGTTGAACCCTTCAACTAGCTCAGGGTGATGTTAAACAGTTAGTCAGACTGAGCTTGTCGAAGTCTCAAACACAATGCCATTTTCTTATCTTGATAGAATTAGCCTTTAACTACCGCTTCACATAGTGCATACCGATCACACCGGATGAGAAGGTCGTGCATTCTTCGAGGCGGAGGCGGGTGATTTGTTTTGTAGTAGTAAATAGCGGCAACCCTTTACCCAGAAGGATAGGATTGACAAACAGCCAATAGTCATCGATGAGGTGATGTTGCATCAAAAGGTGAGCAATACTTGGGCTGCCAAACATCAGGATATTTTTGCCGTTTTGGGTTTTAAGATCTTGTATTTCCTGAGGGTTGAATTCACTACGTATCTGTGTGAGCGGAGAATTCGAATGTTCGAGTGTTGTTGAGAATACAATTTTGCCTACACTGCGATACCAGGCAGAATGAACGATATCATGTTTTGTCGCACGTGGATTCTCCGCCGCCGTCGGCCAATAACTCTCCATCATATTGAACGTTCTACGACCATAGATGGCGAGATCGGCATCCTGAGTCTGACGATCTGCAAAGTCAAACATCTCGTCGTTCACATGTATCCAGTCCATTTCTCCCATCGGGCGAGCGACATACCCATCGAGGGACGTGTGCATAAAGAGTACTAGTTTGCGCATTGCTTATTTCTTGTTTTACAGAGATTACTCTCGTTCAATAAAAATTGTATGAAGTACTTTACAGTAGAAAAAGAACTGCATCCTAATCGGCGATAACATGCTCATTTATAAGTCGATTACACCGAAAATTTCATTGTAAGGATTGGTTATGTCAATAAATTGATAGTTGGGTTTACAATGCTGAGTAAGCAAGTTGTAAATTTTTAAACTTTCACTATCAGAGCATAGATAGTATTCTACAGTATGTTCACAATCTGCCTGTGCAAAAAGCTTGGTATCGTTGGGAATAATATTTCTATCTTTATATTTTGGTTGTAGCTTACCTTTGTTCTCGAATATGATTCTTGCAAATTCACCGGCTCTTTTTGCGTGATCAAGGTTGAAGGGAACAATTTGTAAGTTTCTTAGCGGTAATTCGTTGAATTCGCCACCCACACAATACTCAGCAATTGCAATTGTACTAATCAACAGTTCAAACTCATTTTGAGTGAAGTACTTAAAATAACTTTTAGCATTTAAGTGGAGTGGATCATTATTATCCAGCAGACGTATAAAAAAACTTGTATCACAAAACACACTTTTAGCCATCATATCCCCCACGTACTTGTCGAAGCCAGGCATTTTTGTCCGGTACTTTCGCCCAAGATTTCGAAGCTTTACCTATCAGTTCGTTCAAATACTTTTCATTGAATTTGGGCTCGTAATCTACTAACTCAATAAATATCAAGGATGATGTGTCAATTTCACCAGTCTCTGAATGTTGCTTGCCACTGGCTCTAATCCCAAACGTTTTATACAGTAAATTTTCAGAATATTGCTCTAAAAAACTAATTTTGGTTTGTATTCTAAGTGTGCCAAGTTCTTCGGTTACAATATGAATGTTCGCCTTGTCCTTACCACCGGCGTTTGTGATTTTACCATAGAAATAAAACTCTGCATCAGCCCAAATTGCCTCAGCCCTATAGTAGTTTGTATTCCTGTCGATTGTCACTTCGTTTGAACGTTCTAACGAGGTTTTAATACCAAACGTATAGTTTTGTTTCTTCGCAGTATCCTGAATTGATTCAAACGCCTTAGCTGTTGAACTATCAAGAAAATCAATATGTTGAACTTGGTTAATCTGTCCGATTATTGCATTAAAACCAATAATATATTGAATTGATGTTTTAAAGATATGCCGCACAGACCCTGATTCTATTCTGTAACTAATCGGTGGTCTCTCTTGCTTCTCACCAGAAAAAAGCAACTTTTCTGCATTTTCGAGAATAGAAATTATCTCTCGAATATCATAATTATCGGGTGAAAGCTCAAGATTGCCCTTGGAGCCGGTAATATTTATTTCGATAAATCCAGTTTTTTCCACGTTGATGAAATTAAATTTTGGGAGAATTTGAAGGAATAATAATAGTCATTTTATATTTACTATTATCCACTTTACTTCAATAAAATGAGTAGAATAACCATAAATTTAACTGATACTAAACTACACAAAGTTTCAGTTATAAAAAAGCGATTCGCAGTACTTGGCAAGGAGTATAGGTTATTCCGGCTCATAGCACAATACGACAATTCCACACTCAAATGCCTGAGAACGCACAAGCCGGAGCTTGAGATTCTCCTCTAAATTTGCATATATCGTAAGGCCGCGACCAATTGCCGTCGGATTGATAAAAAGATGATATTCATCAATGAGATTGTGTCGAAGTAGATTCGCAGCCAGTCCAGCGCCACCGTATGTCATCATATCTTTACCATCCTGCTGCTTGAGACGATTAATTTCATCAACCAGATCGCCGGTAGCAATTGTCGTATTCTCCCATGGAGATTCACTAAGCGTTTGAGAAAAAACGACTTTTGGTGTGTCGGTCATGAGCTTGCCGAACGTTTGCTCGGGATTGTTTGCATCTCCGGCGACGCCCGCCCAATAGGGAATAAATCCTTCGGCGAGCTTTCTTCCAATGATAATGCTGTCAATACTGTCGGTTAATTCACTGACATAGTTCTTCAGAGCGTCGTCCCAATTCCAGGTCATCCAGCCCATTTCACCATTTAGTCCGGCGACAAAACCATCGACCGAGATCTGCATCTGTAATTTTAATTTGCGCATAATTGTATGTAAGTAATTGATAAGTTTAGATTTTTAATGTTTTCCATTTCCCCTTGGAGAAATAATACCACGCCACAAGCCCGATAAACGACTCAGCGACCGGTATCGCGATAAATGCTCCCGTTGACCCCATATACAGTCCTTTGGCAAGGAAATACCCGAGCGGAATTTGAAACAACCAGAATCCTACAAAATTGATAATCGTCGGCGTGCGCGTGTCGCCTGCACCGTTGAGTGCCTGCGTCATGACCATGCCAATACCGTAGAAGATATAGCCCGAACCTATTATTTGCAACGACAGTATCCCAAATTTTGCGACCGCTTCATCATTGGTGAAAAAATGGATAATCGGATGCGCGCCGAAGAGGAAGAGCAGCATGACCGAACCCATAAAAATACTGTTGTAGAGTGCAGCAATCTGTACGCTTTTTTCAGCACGTTCGATCTGTTTCGCCCCGAGATTCTGTCCGACGAGCGTAGCGGCTGCATTGCTGAGTCCCCACGCCGGCAGGATAAAGAACACAAAATTCCTCACGGCAATCTGATACCCTGCCGATGCGTCGGTGCCACCGGTCTCGGCGACTAATTTTGCAAGTAAAATCCAGCTTCCACTCGCTATAATAAACTGCAATGTCGCCGGCCAACCAATCGCAATAATAGATGAGATAATTTCTTTATGTGCTTGAAAATGATGGCGTTTGAATTTGATGATGCCATGCCCCCGAAAGAGGTGATAGCATTGATAGAGTACTCCCGATGTGCGCCCGATGACCGTCGCAATTGCCGCACCCGTGAGCCCGAAAAAATGAATAAAGATAGGGCAAAGTATGATGTTAATAATACTTGCTACCCACAAGCTTTTCATCGCCATTGCGGCATTACCGGCGCCACGGAAGATGCCGTTGATCAGGAAGATAAACATGATCGATGCACTCCCGGCGAACATCACCCGGGTGAACATTGTACCCTCACGCACCACGTCCTCACTTGCTCCCATCATCGCCAGAATATCTCCGGCAAAAAAGAGTCCCACGAGCGTGGTGACAATCGTGACCACCGCACCTACGACAAGCGATTGCGCGCCGGCTAATGACGCTGCCTCGGGGTCTTTTTCGCCAATTCTGCGGGCGACAATCGCCGTCGCCGCCACGCTGAGTCCTATTGCCACGGAATAGACAATGGTAATTACTGACTCGGTAAGTCCTACAGTAGCAATGGCATTAGGTCCAAGCTTGCTGACGAAAAAAATATCGACCAGCGCAAAGACACCTTCCAAGCTTAGCTCAAGAATCATCGGAATAGCAAGTAGAAATACTGCTGTTCTGATGCTTCCCTGGGTATAATCGCGCTCTTCACTATTAAGCGATTCTTTGATGAATGTGAATATTGTCGCAATACGAAATGGAGTTTGTTGGGATGGCATGATGTAACGTCTAAATTCTACATGAAGTACGGAGGTAAACGATGCTATTGATTATATGCTTGAAGTAAGTCATCGATAATCATTTTTTTCATTTTGAGCATCGCCTGCACTACGGGAGCAGACTTTGCAGGATTCGGATCGGTCATTAACGTGCTTAAAATTGAAGGGATTATCTGCCACGTAACACCGAATTTATCCGTGAGCCAGCCACATTGAAGCTCTGAGCCTCCTCCTTGGATGAAGGCATCCCATAGTTGATCGATTTCATCTTGTGTATCGCAAGGAACGTAGAATGAAACAGCAGGGGAGAATTCATAATGCGGACCGCCGTCAAGTGCCATGAATTGTAAGCCCTCAAGCTCAAATACTGCCATTGAGAATTTTTCGGGGAAAATGTTCATACTGATAATTCTGGAATTTTTGAAAGTCGAAGTGTAGAACTCGACCGCTTCCTGAAGATTGCCATTGAACCATAAGTACGGTGCTATCTTCTGCGTACCGGTTGATGTAATGTTATCCATGTTGAGGTAATAAAAGGTTGGAATTATTGTTGGTTATAGTCGTAATTAATCATCCATTGAATCCCGAATTGATCGGTGCACATTCCGAAATACGCACCCCAGAATGTTTTTTGCATTTCCATTTGCACACTTCCGCCGCCTGAAAGGTTGGTGAAGAGTTCGCCGGCTACAGCTTCACTGTCGGCATTGATGGAAATATAGAAATTATTACCCACGGTGAGCGAATGCCCAAACGACTCCATTGAGTCTGATGCCATCAAGCTGACGCCATTGCCAATTGGCAGCGATACATGCATGATTTTCTGTCCGTCCTCCTCCGACATATTCTCCGTGCCGGGAAGACCGGGAACGTCTTTGAAGCGCTGAAGAGTCGCAAACTCACCGCCAAAAACAGATTTATAGAAATTGAACGCTTCCTCGGTGTTTCCGTTGAAGTTCAAATATGGACTAAGAGTAGCCATGATACACTCCGCAATATAGAGATAAAAAATAAGATTGAGTCGTGCGGAAACCTTAAAAATACCCGCTGATTGGTTCCGACGGTGCAAAATTACCGCCCTCGATTGACAACACTATGTCAGTAATGAAATGATGAAATTAAAAAATCCAATTTTTTTGTGTAGTTATTTTGAAATTGGCGGATTGATGGGGAATGGCACGCTGATTTTTTATGATTTCTTATGATTTTCGCAGATAAAATATCAGGAATTCAGCTTGTGACTTTTTTTAACACAAAGTTCTCAAAGATACTCCACAAAGTTCACTATAGATACACCTCATTCTCTTGTGTAGCTTGTGTTACAATCTGACATTGCTGGGGAAT
Organism: Bacteroidota bacterium; assembly: GCA_052035765.1. Lineage (GTDB taxonomy): Bacteria > Bacteroidota > Ignavibacteria > Kapaibacteriales > UBA961 > JADJXV01. The sequence continues at coordinate 607 of JBPOHH010000061.1, read as the reverse complement.
GGCACGCTGATTTTTTATGATTTCTTATGATTCTCGCTGATAAATTATCAGGAATTCAGCTTGTGACTTTTTTAAGCACAAAGTTCTCAAAGATACTCCACAAAGTTCACTATAGATACACCTATCTTTTTGTGTTCTTTGTGGTTACCTTCGCGTACTTTGTGTTTAAAATTGACATTGCTGGGGAATGGCACGCTGATTTTTTATGATTTTGTATGATTCTCGCTGATAAAACATCAGGAATTCAACTTGTGACTTTTTTTAACACAAAGTTCTCAAAGATACTCCACAAAGTTCACTATAGATACACCTCATTCTCTTGTGTAGCTTGTGTTACAATCTGACATTGCTGAGGAATGGCACGCTGATTTTTTATGATTTTGTATGATTCTCGCTGATAAATTATCAGGAATTCAGCTTTTGACTTTTTTAAGCACAAAGTTCTCAAGGATACTCCACAAAGTTCACTATAAATACACCTATCTTGTTGTGTTCTTTGCGGTTACCTTCGTGTACTTTGTGTTTAAAATTGACATTGCTGAGGAATGGCACGCTGATTTTTTATGATTTCTTATGATTCTCGCTGATAAATTATCAGGAATTCAGC
>JBPOHH010000441.1:0-3693 GCA_052035765.1 Bacteroidota bacterium | reverse complement strand
AGTGGAGTGAGCGAATGGCGCGTGATGACGGATGGCTTGCCGGCGGGGATGTATGTGGTGCGGTATGGTGCGTTAGTAAGGTCATTAGTGGTATATTAGTTGATGAGTAGTAGTTAGTCGGTCGAATTACGGTAAATTAGCAGTCAATTTCAGCAGAAGTATTCCGAAAAATAATCTCTCTTTTAGTATGCAGTGAGGTAACTATGTCCGTCTCTTCCCGTCGCCGGTCGAGTCCATTTTTAATCGGCGTCTTTGTTCTTGTAGGATGTGCACTTGTCGCCGGCGCGATTCTCTGGCTCGGCGCGTCCAAATTTTTTGGGGAATACCGCACATTTGTGACGTATTTTGATAGTTCAGTTTCGGGTGTTGAACAGGGGCAACCGGTGAAATATCAGGGTGTTCCGATAGGCAATGTCCAATCGGTCAAGCTCGCGCCGGACGGTAAATTAATTGAAATTGCGATGCAAATCGACCGAAATATGAAAATTGATGATGACCTTCGCGTACGGATTGAGATGGCAAGTCTGGCGGGAGGAAAATTCCTCCAACTCTATTATCCTGAAGACGGTAATAATTACTCATCGGTCATGCGTTTGAGTTTTGCTCCACCATATCCGATTATTCATTCCACGCCATCGACGCTTGATGCAATGAAGCTCTCACTCGATGAATTTATTGCTAATTTACTGGAAATTGATACAAAAAATATTTCGCTCGAATCGGTGCGATTTCTCAAAAATGCTGCGAATATTCTCGGCGACCCGCGCCTGAAAGCGATGGTCAAAGATATTGATGAAGCAAGCGTTTCGATTGGAAGTCTTGCCCAAAAAGCGAATGAATCGAATATTATCGAGAATTTTACCGAAGTGAGTGAGAATCTGATTCATACGACCGATAAATTTCAGTCGGCGGCTGAAAGTCTGAATACGCAGATTCAACAGCTTCAGCTCCAAACCCGTGCTGATAAAGCGTATGCGCGGTATGATACCGTGATGCAGCAGGCAGAATTTGCGATCGGCAGTATTGGTACGAGTTCGCAAAAAACGCTCTTTACATTGCAGCAAACAATTGAAGAACTTGGCGCGACGAACAAACAACTCAAGAAATTTATCCGTTCGGTGAATGATAACGCATCTCAAACATTGCTCAGCGAGCCGCCTCCGAAAGAAAAATAATTATGCCCACAACTACTATGAAAAAGCTCCTTGTATTTTGCTTCTGTTGCACGCTTGCCTCGTGTATTTCGCTCAAAACGGAATATCAAAAAACGAGTTATTACCGGCTCACGCAGCAGCCGACGATGATTAAAAATATTGAGCCGCTTACGGGGACACTACTTATTCGCCCGGTGAATGTCGATGGTGAATTCGACACCGATAAGCTCATGCAGATGAACGGTGAAAATGAACTACAGCCCTACAATTATCACCGCTGGGCAAGTGATATTTCTGAGCTGGCGACGAATTTTATCGTCAATAGGTTCTCGGATTATCATACATTTACCGGCGGTGTCGTGAGCTCGGCTTCGGTGAGCACGCCGACGTATATCATGGAGAGCAGGATTTCGGAGATTGTCGCCCGCAACAGCGAATCGATGAGTCGAGATTCGAATACGGTTCATCTGACAATGACCGTATCGCTCTTGAGATTCAACATGCAGAAAGCAGACAAGTCGCTTGTGTTTCAGAAGTCGTATTCTATTTCAAAGACGCGCAGCAGCAGCGCCGTGACGACGATTCCACCGGCGGTGAGTATTGCGTTTTCGACGCTGTGTGACGAACTTTTAATCGACATTCAGCGTGCAATTCCGCGGTGATTTTTAAGGTAATACGTTCGGCGGACGATAATCGCCATGATTTTTGAACACCTTCTTACATGAGACAATTATGAAACGAATATTCTACCTTCTTACATTCCTGATAGTAATGAGCAATGCGAGCACTCTACTTGCACAAATTCCCCGTGTGATGAGTTTTCAGGGGATTCTCACCAATCCGGATGGTTCTCCGCTGACCGACGGCTCCTATTCGCTGGGCTTTACGCTCTACGCACAAGAGTCAGGCGGCGCGGCTTTGTGGTCGGAGTTGCAGAATGTCGCTGTTGCCAAGTCACTGTTTAATGTAACACTCGGCGTGAATGTACCGCTGAATTTACCGTTTGACAAGCAATACTGGCTCGGGGTAAAAATGGTCAGTACGGGTATTGAGATGTCGCAGCGAATCCGGCTGACTACTTCGCCTTACTCGTTTCAGACGCAAGAGATAGCCGATGGAAGTATCACCATTTCAAAGATTAAGCCGGACGGTTCGGTGAGTGGTCAGGTACTGACTTCCAACGGCACTACCGTCGAATGGCGCACACCGGTCACGACCGGCGGTGGAGGCACCGGCAACAAGGGCGACATCACGGCAGTGCTTGCAGGTGCAGGGCTTGGTGGCGGCGGTACCGAAGGCGATGTGAGTGTATTTATCCGCGCCAAAGGGATTACCAATGATTTAATTGCTGACAATGCAATTACTTCCGACAAAATTCTTGATGGCTCAATCACACCGTCCAAATTCGCATCCGGTACCACAATTACTCCAACGAGCACGGCAGGCGGCGAGCTGCTCGGCTCCTATCCCAATCCACGCATAGCCGGTAATGTCATCAAAGACTCAAACATTCAGAATTACACCATTTCCGGCGGTAAGCTCATTGATGGAGCAATTTCCACCGGGAAGCTACAAGACAACGCCGTAACATCTTTGAAAATTGCTGATTTAAGCATTCAAAACAATGACATAGGCAATGGTGTGATTTCCCTTTCCAAGCTCAGCACCACCGGCGCTGCAAATGGACAGGTAGTCTATTATTCGGGCGGCACACTCGGCTGGGGCAATCCTATTGCTGGGCGCCTTATACTTCCCTATTCTGATAGCACGATCACATCAGCTCCCGTACTCTCCCTCAAGAACACCGGCAATGGTTCATCCGCAGAATTTCTCACCACCACAGTCGGCAACACGGCTCCGACATTGAGTTTAATCAATTCTGCAAGCGGTCGAACAGCTCTCTTGCAAATTACTAACCCCGCTAATTACAGTACTGTGCTCGAGGCGCGTACCAATGGCGCCGGCTATGCGCTCTACGGCAGTACAAGCAGTACAGGAGATGCAGTATTCGCCTTTTCTACCGGCACAGGACGTGCGGGACTCTTTCAGATAAACAATGCGGCAAGCTCATCTGAAGTAATGCGAGTCGTGACAACAGGTTCGGGCGAAGGCCTTTCCGTCCAGACCGTCAACGGGTATTCCGTAAAAGCTATCTCAACCGGTGGCGTGGGCTCAGGATTTTTTGAGATTATTAATGCAAATTCTCCGACCAACAGCCATGCCCTTGAGGCACGCACCAACGGCGCCGGCTGGTCCGGTGCATTCCGCGGAACTGGCTCGCAAAGTATGGGTGTCTATATTACAGCCTCGCCTGTCTATCCGGGTCTTCAGGTCGCCGGCGGAACAAAAAGTGCAGTGGTCAGTACCTCAGACGGAGCAAGAGCACTCTACTGCGAAGAAGCGACCGAAGTCTGGTTCACCGACTACGGCTTCGGCAAAATCAACGGTCAGTCCGTGATGATTCCATTCGAATCGAAATTCACGCAAACGGTGAATGTGGATGAACCGTATCATGTGTTTCTCCAGCCATACGGTGATG
>JBPOHH010000460.1:0-5241 GCA_052035765.1 Bacteroidota bacterium | reverse complement strand
GGCAGTTGAATTTTCTTCCATTTCTTGGTGGTCGTATCAAACTTGGCGAGATAATCATCCCGGAACGTCATCCATTGATTCCCCTTCGCATCTTCTGTAACCGCCTGCCGAAAAAGGGAAAAGGTTGCATCTTCTGCACGAAGAGAGGGAATATCTTTTTTGTTGTAGACCGTCCACACAGAATCTTTTGGCTCAAAACTGAGGATATAATTGGGTTGCGCATTCATCCATATTGTTCCATTGCGGGCGATATGGAGCTTTCCTGCACTCTTAAATAAAATAGTGTCATTGCCAATCCGAAGCGTGTCGAAGAATGTCTTCATTCCTGTCTTAGGATCGAAGCGTACAATTCCATTGTATGAATTATACCATAATGCTCCGCTTTTCTCAGCTTCTAAGAAAATATTACTGCTGAAGCCCAGTTGCACTCCATAGTCAAGCACCTCAGCAGAATCTGTAATGTGATGTTTTGTCCATATTCCTTCTTTAAAGTAAGCAAGATCATACACGTTAGACGCTCCAGATAGCCACAACCCACCAGTACTATCCAAGGCAATACATGTCACAAAATTGTAGAACTGATTCGGCGGCGGCTGAGTACTATCCCATGCCCAAGTTTTCCCCTGATAGAATTTTGTCATTTTTCTTAGTTTCGTATCGAAGTATTTTAATCCCCAATACGTAGAGACCCATAAATTATCCAAGGAGTCTTTGATTGCGTTACCAATATCTCCCCAAGGAATTTCGCGAGGATACGCCTCCCAAAGTCCATTAGAGAATTGGTACAGCCCTCCGTCAAAAGCGGTGACTATATCGCCGTTGTTCAATAAGTTGATAGATTTTACAAATGATCGAACAATTAAACTGTCGGCAGGATCTGCTGCCTTATCATATTGAATCCACTGAGACTTACTACTGACGGTTAATGTAAGTGCAGCTAAATAAAAGAGAAGTGTTAATTTCATTGTGGTTGTTTGAATAGTTAAGTTGTGTACTACTATATCTTTCTTGTGTTGCGCATATTAAGTAGGTCTTAAGCACATAGGTTGTAAGAGATAACAGTAGTTAAGTTATCGTGCAATAATCACGGGTACTGCCTTCGAAAATCCCTTCGCTCGAATAGCCAGTAAATACATACCTGACGGTAGATTAGCAGGAGGATGCACCTCGACAGTCCCACCGCGATATCCTTCCGCACCAACAGGCGGCGCTCCACGGGTAAGGCGAATGGAGACGGGCGTCGATGGCTTTTGCCCGAGAAGATTGAGAAAATCAAACGTAATTTCATCTTCTGTAATGCTTGGCAGCCAAAGCACTTCCGCCCGTACTACTTCATTGGATGGTGTAGGAACAGGATTGCGTATCCATACCGGCGCTGCTCCGGAGGCATCATCTTTAGGCGGCTCTTCGACACGAACGAGTTCGCTGGTGTCGAATGATGAGCGGTAGAGCGCGTTCGATAAAGTACCGATGACTATATTACCGCTTGGTAGGACAGACATTGCCGTAAACGCCTCTCCTGAAAATTCCGTTGGTTGCTCGACTTTACTCCAAACGTTTCCACCATCAAGAGTACGCACTACTTTATCAGAATACAGCATATAGCCATACTTTTCATCAATAAATCGAATCGTCACGACAGAAGTACTACTTGTGGAATCATATATTTCGAAAGACTTACCACCATTGGTTGAGCGATGAAGAAGCCAATAAGAGCGGTAATCCGTTTGTGTAGCGCCGCTAAGATAAATGAGGGAATCATTGACCATCCAACAATCTCGTACAGAAGCAGAAAATGGTATTGCTACCGAATCCCAACTTGTACCACCGTCGTGCGTGAGATATGCAAAGCTTCTGAATTTTGCTTTCAATGATTCATCACGCTTCGGTCCTGCCATAAGTATCGTGGATTCATTACGATAGTGAGCAGTCCATAAGCCAGCACCGAAAAATGTCGTTTTCCACGATGCACCGCCATCTTTCGTGGCATGTAATACTCCTAAGTTCGTATTGTCCTTGAGCATAATATTATTTACACAAATCCCGTTAGTACTATTTAAAAAATACACCTTAGGATAGAATCCGGTGAGAAAGTAACTGCCTGTGTAAGAAGCACCTCCATCTGTTGTCTTAATAAAAGAATAGGGATTAGAGTTCGATGCACCAAACCCTGTCGTCGGAGAAGTAAAACATACATATAGTGTATAGGGTACTGTAATTCCGCCTGCTGCATTTTGCTCTTGTGGCAGCCAAGTAATACCACCATTTTTTGTTCGATATATAAATCTCACAGCACCACAAACATATCCTGTGGTATCATCGACAAAAAAAATAGAAGTAACGGGTTCTGTGCTTGTCATCCTACAGTACGACCGAAGATTCCAATTCACACCTGTTGTTGATGAATGATAAATTAACTTGTCAAATCCTACTGCTACGGAATTGATGCTATCAGCAAAGCAAAGTGACATAATACTTTGTGTCATTGGCGGATAATGACTGTCTCCTATAGGTACGTACGAAAAGTCGTAGGTAGAAACATGGGATTGTAGAGTGCCAAATTTTGGGGATGTGAGATATAGTGTGTCATTCTGTAGGGTAATATCAAGTGCTGTTGGAACGTAGTGAGCCACGAAAGCACCCCCATTCTCGGAAGTGACTAAGACTGCCGAATCGGTTTGATAGTCAAAACCGTAAATATAAAGCTTGCCATTTGGTTCGCGGAGACATTGTCGGAAATTATAATCTCCTGCGGGCATATTCTGAATGAAAATTCTGTTCCAATGTTCTCCACCATCGCTCGTATTCCAAATTGAAGATCGGCTTCCTGCGATAATTCCCGATAGAGGATTATTCATAGAAAGTGCAAGGATATTGCAGGAATCAGGGGCGGGAATCTTCTGCCATGTACTTCCGGCATCGGTGGTTTTAAAAAGTGTACTGTTCTCTCCACCGGCAAAGCCAATGAATGGCGTTACAAATTGAATTGATTGGAGTAGGTTTTGCGTAGGAGATGCAACTGACCGCCATGTCCTGCCGCTGTCAGTACTACGGATAACTAGTCCACTGTCACCAACGGCTACGGCGATGGAAGGGGTTGCAAAATCAATACTTGTAATCCGTTTTAATGTTCTGGAATTGGGCTGTTCCCAAGTACGTCCCTTATCCAATGAACGCAGTAAACACCCATTTTCACCAAAGGCAACTACTTGCTGACACTTCGGGAAATAGCGTACCTTTTCAAGATTCGCATCTAAGCGTTGCCAAGAAGTAGTTGCAGAAAGAATAAGCGGACAAACGAGAAGTGTGAGAATGATGATGCTATGTTTCATAGGAGATAGTTCAGTTAAAAGATTAATATTGATAAAGAACCGAACCCGACCAATGAAAGGTCGGGTTCGGTATTTGAAAAAGTTAGGGCTGATTCTCATCGCAAAACCCGTTGCATCCGTTTGTATTCGGACATGGCGCACTGTAAGCAGTGTTTATATAAGTGTATTTATAATTTGTGCCATCGAAGCATACGCTGTAATAGTTTGTACATCCAATGATATTTGAACAAGCTCTGAATTGCATAACAGATGTGCCGTTGGTATACGTTGTTACCGTTTGGCTATAGCATTGAGCTTTGTGTAAGTATGTAACAATAGCACTATTCGTGGGATCCGGGCAAGGCGGAATGGGCTCAATATACCCTGTAGATCCATCGCAAACTTGATGGAACAATTTTAATCTCACTTGGTCCATAATCATTTTTGATTCTAAACTCACGCCGGTAGAATGCGGAGTATAGCATGACATATCCAATTCAAGTGCTTGTAAGAAGAACTCGCTCTTCCCATTACAGCATCTCTCGCACCAATATATAGTTGCATCGCAAGAATACCCGTCCGGTAAAAGCAAGCTAAAAGGTGTAGGGTTAAAACGACTAAACCACTCACAATTATGGTTGATAATAGTACCGGGTGGATTTGGTGGACAATTGAATTGTGCAAATAAAGTATTAGCACCAACCAATAACCCACACATCATAACAACCAATAAAATAACTCTATTCGGTTCTCCTAAGATTTATACGGAACTACCCTAATTCGGAGAGAACCCTGAGTCTGAGATTGTCAAAATTATGGAACCCAAAAGATCGCCGAATAATTCCACGGATAGCATTATTGAGTCCTTCGACGACTCCATTTGAGAGTCGATCTTGAAAGAAATTAACGATTTTGTCTTTCCAATTTGCCAGTATCGTAAGGAATTTCTGCATTGGTTTATTCGCCATTTTGCTGGCTTTTTCTTCCCATTGATCAAGAACTACCCGTGCTTCGGCGATGCTCTGATCTGTATCAAATATCTGTTTTAAGTCTTTTCTAAGTTGATACATTTGTGAGAGTTCCTCACTAATAGCAAATGCTTTTTGAAGAAGTAATTGTTCTTCAAGCGAGAGGTTCTCCGGGTTCTTCAACAATGCCCAACGTAAGTGCTTGAATACCTCTTCATCCGGAAATTCTTTCCGAAGTTGTGAACGACTCGTATGTAATGCCTTATTGAAGTGAACAAAAAAGTGGTATCGGTCAATGACGGTGATAGCATTGGGAAAAACTGCATCTGCTAACGTAGTGTAACCATCCCACATATCACTACTTACGACTTCTATCTGGGCGCAAAATGCTGCTCCCTTTTGTTCGAAATAGGAGACTATATCGCCTTTGAGACGGGATGGTAAAAAATCAAGAACTACTCCACGTTCTAAATCAACGAGACAACAGGCATAGTTCTTCGTACCTTTACGGATTGAAATCTCATCTATCCCAAGATAACGAACTGATGACCAAACATCACGAGATTGAACTTGTTTCTTGCTGTAACGCCTATGAATTTCGTACACCGTTGGCCAGCAAATATCTTCTTTAATACTCACTTGACTGATGCATATATCTAATGTAGAAAAGTAAATGTATTGTTCGTAACGAGTTGTCATCGTCTTCGACGGCTCTACAAAATCAAAACGTTCGCTAAAATACCGGCTGCAATCCGAACAATGAAACTGGCGGGTCTGGACATGTAATGATACTTTCCGACCCAACAATGCCATATCGCGTACCGTGCGACGGCTGTACATTGTCACTTCGCTCGTTGCTTTACCACACGAAGGGCAGTTACCCGAGTCTATGATTGACTCACAATATATATGAGCTTCCTTGTCCGATAAAACACAATCTGTTACCCGTAGGCTCGGAAGAT
>JBPOHH010000804.1:0-2096 GCA_052035765.1 Bacteroidota bacterium | reverse complement strand
ATATCATGCAGGGCAGCTTTCGCTCACTCTTAAATATGGTGTATGACTATGACCTCACAGCAGAGCAACCGCAAAAAACTGGGATTTCTCGATAAATATCTTACTGTGTGGATATTTCTGGCGATGGCAATCGGCGTGAGTGTCGGGTATTTCATCCCGTCGTCAGCAGGAATTATTAACTCATTCTCAAGCGGCACGACGAATATTCCGCTAGCCATTGGACTAATTCTGATGATGTATCCCCCGCTTGCAAAGGTGCGGTACGAGAAGATTCCGGAGATATTCAAGAATGTAAAATTAGTGGCTATGTCGATTTTTATCACATGGATAGTCGCGCCGTTCTTTATGTTTTTGCTCTCGTATATCTTCCTTCGGGACTATCCCGACTACATGACGGGATTGATTCTCATCGGTATTGCGCCGTGTATCGCAATGGTGATTGTATGGAATGAGCTTGCTGGCGGCAATCGTGAGTATATCGCCGGGCTCGTCGGACTCAACAGTGTGTTACAAGTGCTTTTGTATTCAGCATATTCGTACTTTTATCTGACGGTGGTGCCGGAGATTTTTGGCATGAAAAGCTTTCATGTCGCGATTACGATTGGTCAAATTGCCGAAAGTGTGTTTATCTATCTTGGGATTCCATTCGTTGCCGGAATAGTGAGCCGTTATACGCTCATAAAGCTGAATGGCGAGGAATGGTACCGGGAGAAATTCATTCCCCGCATTTCTCCAATCACGCTGGTTGCACTGCTGTTTACGATTATTGTTATGTTCAGCTTAAAAGGTGAAATGATCGTTCAGATTCCCCTCGATGTGCTGCGTATTGCAATACCGCTGGTGATTTACTTTGCGGTGATGTTTGTAATTACCTTTTTAATTGCCAAGAAGTTAGGTGCCGATTATTCGACCAATGCCGCGCTTTCGTTTACAGCGACCGGCAATAATTTTGAACTGGCAATAGCCGTCGCGATTGGTGTCTTTGGTATTAATTCCGGTCAGGCATTTGCCGGTGTCATCGGACCGCTGGTCGAGGTTCCGGCGCTCATCGGACTGGTCAATGTCGCGTTTTGGTTCCGTAAAAAATACTATCTGCCGCCGACAAATGCGCCGTCTGCTGTGTGAAAATACTACCCTACAAGTGAAAAAGTTGGGGCAAGGCACGGAAGTGCGACAAGGAATGAGACAAGCCAAAGAACTATTTACGTCACACTGAGCTTGTAGAAGTGTTCAATTACTTACCAAATTCTTCCCAAAGTCAACAGCAAAGAATGCAAGAATCGTGTTACAAAGGATACGATAATCAAGCCATGAATATTGGGGTAGAATAATAACATTCCGGACATATTCCCTTATTTGAAAAAATATGTGAAATAAATGTACCTAAACATGGGAAACTATAAAAAATAAAACAAATAAAAATGCTTTTATCTTGTTTTTCAAGTAGTTACTTTTTTTCTTTTTTATTAAACAATTAAAAAACTATATAAAATAGTGATAAATAAAACCCAAAAACAGCATAATACCCCAACAAATATCTGTATCTTTCAACCCCTACATCAAGCAACTCATTCAATAGTATGACATTAGAAATAGACGAGCCGATACTGCACACACTTGGAAAACTCGCCGATGAACACGGCGTCGAACTCTACGCAGTCGGCGGCTGGGTGCGCGATGCGTACATGGGACGCATGGTGCAGGATATAGACTGTACCGTCGTCGGTGACGCGCTCGCTTTTGCGAAAATCGTGGCACGGTACTTTTCCTCCAAAGCTGTTATTTATGAACGCTTTCGCACGGCTCTCGTGCCCGTCGGCGGCTACAAGCTCGAATTCGTCGGTACCCGCAAAGAGGAGTACGAGTCGGACAGTCGCAAGCCGATTGTCACCGAAGGTACATTATTCGATGACCTGCGCCGCCGTGATTTTACCATCAATGCAATGGCCGTGTCGCTCAATGCGCGCACGCTGGGCGAACTCATTGATGTCTTCGACGGGCGGCAGGACTTAGAACGCAAAATCCTCCGAACTCCATTAGAACCAAAGACTACCTTCAGCGACGACCCCTTGCGCATGATGCGTGCTGCACGATTC
>JBPOHH010000117.1:0-4761 GCA_052035765.1 Bacteroidota bacterium | reverse complement strand
GCCATAAAGAACCCGTCAGTCCCATGATGAAACGGGTCGAGCGTGCAGTAATAATCATCAGCCCCAAGCCCCGCGACCGTAATGCCGAATTGCTCGAAGACGGGCGTGAGAGGTTCCGGTTCAAACTGCGGATTCTGCGCTAAGAAATCCTCAACAACCCGTTCATTTTCCTGCGGCAGGAGCGAACACGTCGCATAGACGAGCACGCCGCCTTTGCGCACAAATTTGGACTTTTCGGTGAGAATTTCACGTTGTTTTTTGGCTAATTTATCGACTAATTGCGGTGTTAGTCGCCACTTCACCATCGGCATACGTCGCGCAGTGCCCATTCCTGAGCAGGGCGCATCGACGAGCACGGCATCGCATTTGCCGTGGAGCTTCTCGAGTTGCTTTGCATTTTTAGGTAACAGGAGCAATGTTCGCACCGACTGCAAGCCCGCTCTCTGCGCTCGGAAGTCTAGTTCTCTCAACCGATTAAATTCCACATCCGTACCGATAATTTCCCCTAAATCATTCTGCAGCGCCGCTATATGAAGTGACTTCCCGCCCGCACCTGCGCACGCATCGAGCACCGTCCAATGTTCCTCCGGCGCCACCGCATACCCAATCAGCTGACTCCCGATATCCTGCACTTCGATTGCGCCGGACTTGTACAATTCGACCTGCGAGAGCTGCACGCGCTGTTCGAGGAGAATTCCATCCGGCACAAGTGTGCTTGGCGAGGCAGCGATACCGATTTTCGCTAACTCCGCAAGCGCACGTTCTCGGGAAATTGCCCGTGAATTTACCCTGAGTCCGACCGATGCACTTGGAAGCAATGCCTTGGAAATTGCCGGAGCATCCGGCGCGAGAGAATCAGCAATCCACTCGGGTAAGCAGTTGAATTTCCAATTATTTTCGCTTTTAATTTGTTCGTACAATGTCTCTGCCTCGTGCATCCATACGGTTGCTTCCGGCATCGTCATTTCGCACTTTAGCCGGAGCGTTTCGGCGCATACTTCAGCGACCGGCGGCAGCGGACCATCGCCTTGTACAAAGCTGGGATGGAGGAGCTTTTGCGGCGAAAATACTCCCATTCTTTCACCCAAAATGCTGGCTGCAAGTACGGTCTTGATCTCTGCTTCAAGAGGTAATTTCGGTGCATCACAGTGCGCGCAAAATTCTGCACAGGACTTCATCCTCAGTGCAGCAAAGACTGTCTCGCTGATGAATTTCCGTTCTTTACTGCCGATATACTTATGCGAACGGAAATACTCCCCGGCGACCGAGTCAGCAGGTTGGGGCGATTTGCAGATAATTCTCAATAATTCAGCGGAATGACCAATAAGCGAAGGAAAGAGCATAGAGTAGGGGAGTAAGTCTGTGAGTTTGGAAGTCGTAAGTCTGTAAGTTGTAAGTCTGTAAGAATCGTAGGGGCGAATCGCATTCGCCCGGGTCGTGCTGATTACATTCATGCTGAAGGTAGTCTGTGAGTCGTAAGTCTGTAAGAATCGTAGGGCGAATCGCATTCGCCCGGGTCGTGCTGATTACATTCATGCTGAAGGTAGTCTATTTTTCTCTAATCGAATAGAATATTCTACATATTTTTCGCCAGCTTGAGTAGTAATTTTTTTGCCAGCATTGCCGCGCCGATGACTCCTGCTGTATGCGAGAAGTGGGCGAGGCGTATTTCCGCTTCTTCGGCGATGGTCGGCAGGGCGCGAAGGCGGATGGTATCGAGAGTGGATTCCAGCAGGAGCGGATGCGCCTGAGAGATACCGCCGCCGACGATAACAATACGTATGTCTAAAAGATTCATCGCACTTGTAAGAGCAGTGCCGAGTAATTGGCCTGTTCGGCGGAAGCAGGCAATTGCGGCTTCGTCTCCCTTCTCAACGGCATCAGAAATATGATGCACGTCTAGGTCTTCAACAGAATGGAGCAGAGAATGAGGGTATTGCAGGGCGTATTCCTTAGCAAGCTCGATGATGCCGAGGCGGCCGGCATACTCTTCTAATGCTCCGGCGCGGTAGGAGGGTTTGCCGTCAGGAGCGTGGGCTGTTTCGTGGATAATGACATGTCCGATTTCACCGGCGCCGCCGCGTTCACCGCGAAAGATAGACCCTCCGGAGATGATACATCCGCCGACACCGGTACCAAGCGTAATAAAAAGAAAATCAGAGACTTGCGCTCCGGCGCCTACTTCAGCTTCGGCGAGAGCGGCGACATTGGCATCATTATCAAGCGCGATGGGAAGCGGGCAATGCTGTTGTAAATACGCGCGAACGGGGATATCTTTCCAATCGGGGAAATTTGGGGCTACGCGCACGACACCGCTATCGGTGACCACGCCCGGAACGCCGATACCGACGGCGGTGATGTCCGGAAATTCGGCAGTCAGCGACGTGATAATCCGTTTCAGGGATGTGAGGATAGCTTCATACCCTTGCTCGACATACGTCGGCTCGGAGCGATGATGGAGAATTTCACCATCATGCGACACGATGGCAGATTTAATATGAGAGCCGCCGAGATCGATACCAAGAATCATAGATAGTCACAATAAATGTTCGCACGGCCAAGGGTGACCGTCAGCGAACGTTGGGAAGGGGGATCAGAGGAACCTGTCCGCACCAAGTATTTTTTTTGTCAATTATGGCGTAACAACATATACCGTAAGGATTTTCACATCACTTATCCAACGATCGGTGCGCGCATCGATGGGAAAAATCACGGAAAAAGGGTGCAGGGTATGTCCACCTTTTGCGCCTGTCGACAACTGGAGTCCTACACGGCGGCGTGTCATATCGCCGGTAATGGCATCTAATTTCGAGAGGTCCACCCGACCGTTATTGATGGCTGAGTCCTGAATGGAGGCGACTTTGCCATTTTGTACGGCTGCAGAGGTGAGCAAGAGCATGGCCGGGAGCTTTGAGGTCTCGGGGAGAATATCTGCGGCGGAGAAGGTGCTTGTTGCGCCGGTTGAGGATTCAGCGACGATAATCGCGTTGCGGAGTTCGGCCGGAGAGAGTGCTTTCAGCTGAGGTTTAAGAATTTCATACACATCGAGCGCATGAAATTTACCGACAGTTTTTTTGTTGGAGAGGACAAATTCGGTAGGCAGGGTTTGGCTGCGGGAGAGTAATTCTTTCGAATCAATCGTGACAGAGCCAACCGGCTTGAGCGAATGAGAATATGATGTGGAGGACGAGAGCACCACGATGAGTGCAACCAAAGAAGCAATGGAGCGCATAATAAAGACCGAAAATAAGTACTAAATATAATTATAATGAATATTTACATGTTTATTGCTTTACACTTGGAGTAACAGAAGCATACAGCTGGTACCGTGGCTCAGTATTACTCTGCACCACGTCAGGGTTTGACGAGTACGCGTACGGGAATTGCCCCTGTCGATGTATAGATAGTAGCGACATACACACCGGATATGAGCGTGCTCACATCGATGGTCCACGTACCGGAATCGGTGAGGGTTCCTTCGCCGACATGATGTCCGAGCAAGTCAAAGAGGGAGCATCGAGTGGCAAGCGGACTACCGCTTGGCGGCTGTAGGGTCATGATATCGCGTGCCGGCTGAGGATAGACAAGTGGAGAGGATGCATTCTCCGCACGGGAGTGGTTCACTGACAAAATAGAGTTATCGCCGGGTATTTCAATAGTAGTACGTACTATACCGGTGCAGCCATCGCTTTGGCCATATTCTTCAAAACTTCTGCTGGTGCCTGCGTAGCCTCCTGAATTGACGACAGTTGCGCCGGCCGGTGTCATAGGAAGAGAGAAGCAGACAACGCCGCCGCCGCCGCCGCCGCCGGGTCCATCACGATGAATGGCTACTTTCCCTCCGTTGCCGCCTTGGGCTTCGATGGTCAGCTGACCGAGGATAGCGGATATTTTCAGGAGTACTGTGCCGCCTGCGCCTCCTCCTCCTCCGCCATCGTAGGGTGCATTACCGGCAGTGGTACCGTTGGCAAAGATGGTGCCTCCTTCTGCTGAAATGTATCTGGCATCGATAATCACGATACCGCCGCCATTTCCACCGCTTGTACCGGTTAATTCATTTGAATGTCCTGCGCCTCCTCCTCCGCCCATAAATATTTTATTATTGGTATTATCAGCAGAATATCCACCGAGACCTTGAGAAAGCTGATTGTTACCTGATTTCATTTCATCCCAGCCAAAGCCGCCTTTGCCGCCGCATCCGCCGTTTGCACCACCTCCGCCGCCGGCGTTATGGTTGTTCCCGCCTCCTCCGGCAATTGCGAGTGCACCTCGTCCGGCGCGGTGTTCGGGTGGGAGATAGCTGGCAATTCCCTGACCTTTCAGCGCATAGCGGGAGGAGTCTTCGGCGCCGAAGTAAACATCGAGATGGGTACTGTCGGTAGCTTTTGCATTAACGGCCCGCCCTCCCGCGAAGCCGGAACCGCTGGCAATAATGGGGGCGACGAGGTGTAAGGTATCGACGACTGCGAGTGCAACGACGCCATAGACGGTATCATTCCATTGGGGGCAATAGAGTGTATCGGAGAGGGTATAATTGCGAAATTCGGGTACGCGAACGACCTGTACTTTCCCGGCGGGATTATACGGTCGTGTAAGCGGCTTGCTCAGCGTAAGTACATTACCGGATACGCTGCTAATGCGGCAGAATTCATAATTTCCGGCATCGTTGTAGGAGGTAACACTGCCGTAGGAGCTGCCCGGTACGGATTGTACTTCAGCACCCCGCATTTGAATGATGAGGAGCTTGTTGTCGGGGCAGAA
>JBPOHH010000843.1:0-17308 GCA_052035765.1 Bacteroidota bacterium | reverse complement strand
AACCTGTATGTAAGCCAATGCGAATTCCGAAAGTAACACCTTCCGGTAAATATTCTCTAAATTCATCGGGGAGCTTGATGTCTTGTTGCATCTCGAGGGCGGCGAATGCAATACGCTGAGCATGGTCATCGCAGGGGATAGGCGCTCCGGCTACCGCCATATATCCATCGCCAATGGTTTTAATTTTCTCACAACCGTGTTTTTTCATGATGGTATCAAAGATGCCGAAGACATAATTAAGGAAGCGAACAACGACGTGGGCAGGCATTCCGGCTGAGATGGGCGTGAATCCGACGATATCGGCAAAGAGAATTGTAACAGAGCTGAAATAATCGGAAATATCATTCTCACCGGCAATCATGCGCGTTGCGATACTTTCGGGTAATACTCTGTGAAGCAAGGCAGTAGTTGAGGAATGTTTGGCAGCGGCGGCCGCTTGTGCGATGGCAATTTCTCGTTCTTTCTCTGCTTCCCGGCGCTCCATTTCCCGCTTCTCAGCATGTTTTTTTGCTTCTTCGTTTTGAATCTCTTTCTCGAGAACATAGAATTTCTGAAAATGAGTGTCGGCTTCTTCCCAACGCTTTTGTTGCCGATAGAGGTTGGAAAGGAATTGATGGAATTCATTTGCGTCGGTTTTAGACCCGATTTCTTCGGACAGCCGGAGAGCTTTGAGGAGATACTCTTCAGCCTTGTGAACATCATACCCCTCAAATTCCCGGATCGCGTAGAGTTCACCGATATTCCCTAAGGCACTGCTAATACTGGATTTTTCTCCCCGCTCAGAATGCATGGCTAACGCCCGATGAAAGCACTCAAGCGCCTTATCGTAGATGCCCAAATGACGATAGATCCAGCCCGAATTCCCGATACCTTGGGCAATAGCCGATTGATTGCCCAGCTCCTGGTAAATGGCAAGCGCTCTGCTGAAGTATTCTAATGCCTCGGGATAATTACCGCGTGTACCATCTAACACTCCCAGAGATACCAATACGTGCCCAATATCCGCTTTATCCCCGATTTCCTGTAATGTAGCGAGCGCTATCGTTAAATATTCTAATGCTTTATCGTAGGAACCCAGTTGGCGTAATATATTGGCTGTACGTAAGGTAACGAGCGCAACCTGTTGGTGGTTTTCAAGATTTTCGTAGCGATGCTGCGCTTGAGCGGAGAATTCCAATGCCTTGTCGAGCAAGCCAAGATTGGTATAAATAATTCCAATGTTAGAAATAAGATGGGCAGTGCGTAGGTCGTTTCCGTTACGCTCACTGTATCGCAGGCCGGTCTCTGCCTGACGGAGAGCAAGTTCGTAGTTCGACCGGGGAACATTGATGGTGACCAATCGGTTGTACGCATGAGCGATACTATTAATAATTGCATAGAGTTGCGACGACGCATCACGTGCAGAACCCACATCATTCCGTTCGGCATGCGGCTCGAGGAGATCAAGCACTTGCTGCGCGCAACGTTCGGATTCATCATAGTTCGATGCTTCAAAGCAGGTACGTGCATCGGCAAGAAGCGCTTCAGCAGTATCAAGTATGGCTTGAATATCGTGGCTTATCATTGTATTTTCTCCGGAAAGTAGGTATTCATTATTCCTTTGCCTTTGATGTCGAGCTCGCCGCGTCGGATAAATTGTAGAGACGTTGCATCCAACTGTAGAGACGTTGCATCCAACGTCTCTACGGCATGTTTGAATTCGTCGGATACATGGATTTTCCCGGCTTCGCCATGGGATTCCATGCGTGCTTCTGTACTCACTTCATCCGCGTAACCATCAAGGACAAAATGCTTCTCGCTGATAATTCCTCTGAAAACCTGATCAAACATTAGTGCACTTCCATGTATAGGTAATTTCTTCATTGGTCATCATCATTTCTGAAGATGGAGAGTTTTTCGGCAATTTCTTCCGGCGAGTGAAGAAGTCTGGTACTTGTTTTGTGCAACCAGTGGTTGCAGTTTTGGATTGTAGTCGCTACCCTGGAATACAATCAACATGTTATGCGACCATGATATTTCTCGCACCAGTGGTGCGAGTTTTTCATTGGTAGCGTAATGCAGATAAAAATTCTTCATCCGCCAGATATTTGCTACCGAAAAACCCTTTATCCCCGGAAATTCCTGCTGAATGTCTTTTGCGAGCGTTTCGACCACCGCCGCGCCCCAGCCATTGCGGGTTTGGCGCTCGGAGATTGCCCGCCCTATGTCCCAATACATCCTCACCAATTCTGCATTTGCCGCCCGAAGTGCGTTGTACTGCGCATCCCGGATGCGCTGCTTGATATCGCTGAAAAATGATGCGTACAATTCGTTCATGGTATGCTCCTTTGTTCTAAAAAATAGGTTTTCATTGTGCCTTTGCCTTTGATGTCCATCGCGCCGCGATCAATAAACCGTAGGGACAGGTCGTGACCTGTCCTACCGATTGCGTGCATAAATTCTTCGGATACATGGATTTTCCCGGCTTCGCCGTGCGATTCCATCCTGCTTGCAGTATTGACTGCATCGCCCCATAAATCATAGAGGAATTTATTCTCACCGACCACGCCTGCTGCCGCGGGACCGCAATGCAGGCCAATCCGTATTTGTATTTCGGGAATAGATTCTATCCAGGATCTGTCACCGTAGTTCTCAGGGAACGTAACCACGAGATTTTGCATCACTTCGAGCAACTTTATTGCAGCCGTTGCGGCGAGGAGCGCGTGGTCGTCGCATGGCGTTGGCGCTCCGGCTACCGCCATGTAGGCATCGCCGATGGTTTTGATTTTCTCTAATCCACACTCGCGCATCACGCCGTCGGCAGCTTTGAATATGGCATTGAGCAAATGAACGAGTTGTGGTGGGGAGATTATGGAAGCGAGCGGTGTGAAATCGACAATGTCCATAAAGAGAACACTCACCGAGTCGAAGTGGTCGGCTATGGGGTTTTCGCCTTTGATCAAACGGGCAGTTATTTCTTTAGGAAGAATATTGTCGAGAATTTTCTCGCGTTCACCTGCTCGGGTTCGTTCAATTTCTATATCTTTTTGATACTGGCGGATAACATCTTGTTTTTTTACGTCTTCTAAGTTTAATTCTTCTTTTAACTCAATGTATTTCTTGTAGTTCAAGTGTGCTTCTTCCCAACGGTTCTCATTTTCGTATAATTCGGAAAGGTCTTTGTAATGCTCCATAAGCTGTCGCTTTTCACCTAACTCATTACAAATCGCAATTGCTTTCAGAAAAAGTTCCTCAGCTTTTGTCGGATTATAATCAACATTATCTTTCTTGGCAAATAGAGTTCCGATACTCCCCGTAACGGTCGCAATGCCTGATTTCACACCTTGTTCTTCATAAATCAAAAGTGCCCTGCCTAAGTACTCTAATGCACTATCATAGCTGCCAAAATCCTTATATAAATTCCCAATATTTCCAATGGTAGTGGCAATTTCGTTTTCTTCGTCATTTTCCTCTCTAAACGCAAGTACTTTGTTGTAATATTCTAATGCTATATCGTACTTGCCAAGAAATTTATAGACGAGTCCAATATTCCCGGTAATGCCCATAACAGCGGATATATCATGAAGTTCCTCATACGCTGCTACCCCGCTGCTGAGGTATTGTAATGCAGTGTCGTACATGCCGAGATAAGAATATATCACTCCGATATTCCCTAACACTCTTGCATAAAAAGACTTTTCTCCGATTTCTTCAAACACCTCGATTGCTTTACCATAGTACTCCAACGCTTTATCTAAAGCACTCATAAAAGAATATACATTCCCAATATTTACGAGATTGCCCCCCGCCATTCTTTTATCACCGAGTTCTTGATTCAACTCCAGTGCCTTCGTAAAGTTATTCAATGCCTTGCTATACATGCCAAGGTGACAACACATAATAGCGATATTCCTGGAAGCGTTGGCAATACCTGATGTATCATTACATTCTTCACGTACTGCAAGTTCATTGATATAATACTCCAATGCAATGTCGTACTTGCCCAGGGAAGTATAAGCATCCCCTACCATATTCAAAGATGTTGATTTGAGTTCGAGCACGGTATTTTTTTCTGACAGGTCGAGGGAGGCATGAGCAAGAGTAAGGGCTTCTTCGAAATTTCCATGTTTCCGGCAGACAAAAGACAGCACATGGAGTGCGTTTGCACGGAGAAGTGAAGAGGCATTTGTATTTTCAAGGGAATGGTCGAGTTCAGCTATCACTTCATGCGCCAGACGCTTCGCCTCCTCGAAATTTTCAGATTTTTGAGCGGCTTGTGCTTGAGTGAGTATGGTTTGTAATTCAAGTATTTTCATTGTGGTACTATTTATCTTTCTAAAAAATAGGTTTTCATCATGCCTTTGCCTTTGATTGCCATCTCGCCTCTTTCTTGGAAGTGGAGGGACATAGGGGACGAAAGGGACAGGGCGTGCATAAATTCTTCGGATACATGGATTTTCCCGGCTTCGCCGTGGCTTTCCATCCTACTCGCCGTATTCACTGCATCACCCCATAAATCATACAAAAACTTATTCTCGCCCACGACTCCTGCCGCTGCCGCGCCGCAATGCAAACCTATCCGAACGTGGATTTCAGGGATTGCCGCTATCCAACTTCGGTCGCCGTATCCCTCGGGGAACGTAACTACGAGGTTTTGCATCACATCAAGCAGTTTCAATGCCGCTTGTGCGGCTCGCTGCGCGTGGTCTTCGCAGGGTGTCGGCGCTCCGGCTACCGCCATGTAGGCATCGCCGATAGTCTTGATTTTCTCCATGCCGAACTCTCGCATCACTCCATCGGCTGAAGAGAAGATGGCGTTGAGTAAATGGACGAGTTGTTGCGCGGTGATACTTGAGGCGAGCGGTGTGAAATCGACGATATCCATAAACAGCACGCTGACCGCATCGAAATGGTCGGCAATAGGATTTTCGCCTTGTATCAGACGAGTCGTTATTTCTGTGGGAAGGATGTTGTCGAGGATGCGCTTCTCGGCGGTGGCGCGGGTACGCTCTATTTCGAGTTGCTTTTCCCGTTCGGCGGCTTGGTGGCGTTGTTCCATGAGTCCGGCTTGCTTCTTGGCTTCCTCGCTCTGGACTTCCTTTTCTAAATCGTGGTATTTCTTAAAGTGAAGAAGTGCTTCGGTATCTCGCTTTTCATTCTCGTATAAATCGGCAAGGATTTTATGAAATTCGTATAAAAGGTGTTTCGCTCCTATTTCCATGCATAGTGCCAATGCTTTCTGCAAAAACTTATCGGCTTGGGTGGGATCATATCCGTCGAACTCCGGCTTGGCATAGGTCGCGCCGATGTTGCCGAGATTGCTTGCAATACCGGATTTAATGCCGAGTTCTTCATTGATTGCCAGCGCCTTTTGATAATACTCCAACGCCTTCAGGTGGTCCGAAAAATCCCCATACACATTCCCGATATTGCCGAGATTGCTTGCAATGCTGTGTTTACTGCCGAGTTCTTCATTGATTGCCAGCGCCTTCTGCAAATACTCTAACGCCTTCGGGTAGTCCGATAGATTCCTATACACAATCCCGATATCGCCAAGTTCGCTTGCAATGCCGGATTTGCTACCGAGTTCTACATCGATTGCCAGCGCCTTGTGATAATACTCCAACGCCTTCGGGTAGTCCGAAAGATTCTGATACACAAGCCCGATATTGCCAAGATTATTTGCAATGCTGGATTTGCTGCCGAGTTCTACATTGAGTGCCAGCGCCTTTTGAAAATACTCCAACGCATTCGGATAGTCCGAAAGATTCCAATACACAAGCCCGATATTGCCGAGATTTTTTGCAATGCCGGAATTGCTGCCGAGTTCTTCGTAGATTGCCAGCGCCTTTTGATAATACACCAACGCATTCGGGGAGTCCGAAAGAGAACCATACACATTCCCGATATTGCCGAGATTGTTTGCAATACCGGATCTGCGGCTGAGTTCTTCATTGATTGCCAGCGCCTTCTGCAAATACTCCATCGCCTTCGGGTAGTCCGAAAGACTCTGATACACATTCCCGATATTGCCGAGCAGGATGGCTTTTCGGGCGAAATTTCCCATCCTCTCGCTAAATGATAGTCCTATTTCTGCTTGACGTAAAGAAAGTGCATAGTCAGCTCGTGCTGTTGAAATAGTATTAAGCCGATTATAGGCATGAGCAAGCAGATCGATAACCGCATATTTCTGCGAAGATGTATCGCGCTCTTCACCCAAATCATCACGCTCGGCGAAGGATTCGAGTCGTTCCAACACTTCTTTCGCGCAGCGCTCCGATTTGTCGTAATTCGATGATTCATAGAAGGTTCGTGCTTCAACCAGAAGTTCGGTCGATACGTCAATTTTTGCTTGAATATCTTGGTTCTTCATGTGGTTGCTTTCTGTAGAAAGTATGTTTTCATCATGCCTTTGCCTTTGATGTCGATTTCTGCGCGTTCAATGAATTGTAGAGACGCAATATTTTGCGTCTCTACGGCGTGTTTGAATTCTTCGCTGACGTGGATTTTCCCTGCCTCGCCGTGCGATTCCATCCTACTCGCCGTATTGACCGCATCGCCATAAATATCATACGCAAGCTTGCCGGTGCCGATGAGTCCGGCTGTAATTTCCCCGCAATGCAGACCAATTCTCAGGTGAAATAGCGTTCCCGCCGGCAGGTATTTGCGGATGTCTTCGGGTAATTGTATATCCTCCATCATCTCAAGCGCCATGCACGCAAGTCGTTCTGCATGGTCGGGATACATCACCGGCGCGCCGCAGACTGCCATGTAGCCGTCGCCAATCGTTTTGATGCGTTCGCAGCCGTATTGTGCGGCAATTGTATCGAATTCTTCAAAGATAAAATTCATAAATCCAAGTACGATGGCGGGCGGCATTTTCGCTGAAATTTTGGTAAATCCCACCACATCGGCAAAGAGAACCGACGCACTTTCGAAGTGATCGGCGATGCGGGTTTCACCCTTTATCACGCGGTCGGCGATGGATTGCGGAAGCGTTTTGTGGAGGAGTTCTTCGGTAGCTTGTGCACGGGCTCGCTCAATGGAAATGGTACGTTCTAATTCAACGGTATGCGCTTTGCGTATTGCGCTCTCGGATTGAACTTCATCTTTTACGATATGGTATTGTGTGTTATGGTAAAAGGCTTCTTTCCAGCGTTCATGTTCAGCATAGAAATTCATCAGAATTTCGTGAATTTGATAGAGAATATTCTTGTTATCTATTTCTGTTAATACCGCCACCGAGCGTAGCAGATGCTCTTCTGCGAGTGCAAGGTCATAGCCGCTATATTCTTTCTTGGAATACACAATTCCAATGTTTGCAAGGTTGACACCCGAATCCTTGAGCGACCAAGGATCGTCGCACAATGCAAGCCCCTGCTTTGCATACTGAATCACATTATCATAATCACCAAGCTCGAGATAGACATTTGCGATATTCATGGTGAAATCACGGATATTTTTTTGGTTGTGGGTTTCTTCGCTTATCGCAATTCCCTTGAGCATATATTCCAAAGCAAGTTGATTATTTCCAAGGAATGTATAGGTATTGCCAATCTCAATTAAGCATGTTACAATCTGCGTCTTTGCACCGATGAGTTCATAATATTCAAGTGCCTTCAAAGCATAGTGTAGTGCCCGTTCAGATTCACGAAGATCTAAATACACGTTATGCATCCGTAGGTATATGTATGCCAAGGTCGTTTTGTATCCGCGCGGTTCAGCGATTGCCAAGGCATAGCCGAGATGTTCTAGAGCAGCCGTAAGATTATTTGACCATATATAGCAATTTGCGATAACAGAGTATGTATCGCCAAGGGCAAACATATCATTGAGTTGCTCAAATGTTTGGCGTGATGCGGCAATGTCTCGCAAGGCTTGCTCTGCCATTCCTTTTTGTATCAATATCCATGCTCTGATGACATGCACGCGAGCAATGCCCCATGAATACTCAATGTTCATACTCAGTGCCAGTGCTTCGTCGAGTAATGCGTCGGCTGAGTTGTAGTCGGGTACTTCGCGGTAATTCCATGCATTCCGCAGTATTGCCTGTATATACAGCTGTTCGTCGTGAAGCGACGTAGCGAGCTTTCGGGCAGTCTCACCGTAGGCAATTGCAGCATCCATAAAACCACGCTGACCATTGCTTCGGCTCAACCAAAGATTAGCCATGCAATGAATTCTCAGGAGTTCAGATGCATTGATATCACTATCCTTCACCGCCAGAAGCGTTTCGCACAGCGCTTCCAATTCGTCAAAATCGCCATGTTCGTCTGCATAGGTTGCCTGCAGGAGTATTGTTTCACGTTCATCGCGTGTCATAGTTTCTCCAAGAAGTATGTTTTCATGATTCCTTTGCCTTTGATGTCGATTTCTGCGCGTTCAATGAATTGTAGAGACGCAATATTTTGCGTCTCTACGGCGTGTTTGAATTCTTCGCTGACGTGGATTTTCCCCGCCTCGCCATGCGATTCCATCCGGCTTGCCGTGTTCACTGCGTCACCCCATAAGTCGTACAAAAATTTATTTTCTCCAACAACACCCGCTGCGACTGGACCGCAATGTAAACCAATACGTACGTTGATTTCAGGAATGGATTCCATCCACGATGTATCACCATAATTATCAGGGAATGTAACAACAAGATTGTGCATCACATCGAGCAATTGCAGTGCAGCATGAGCCGCGCGTCGGGCATGGTCGGCTTGAGGTATGGGCGCGCCGGCGACCGCCATATAGGCGTCGCCGATGGTCTTGATTTTCTCCAAGCCATACTCCCGCATTACTCCGTCGGCGGCCTTGAATATCGCATTGAGCAGATGCACCAACTGCTGCGCCGTGACAGTTGAGGCAAGGTGAGTAAAATCAACGATATCCATAAACATAACACTCACAGAATCGAAGTAGTCGGCAATAGGATTTTCACCGTTTATCAGGCGCACGGTGATTTCTTCGGGGAGAATATTATTGAGTATAGCTTCTCGTTCTTGCATCCGGGCGCGCTCTACAGAGTACTTGCGCTCGGTTTCCATGGCTTGTGCTTTCTTTTGTGCGTGCTGACTCATCACTTCGTCCTTGACGGCGTGATAGAGCGTCTTGTAGCGAAACGCATCTTCCCACTGCTCATGATCAACATAAAAATTGGAAACTTCTTGATATACCTGATAGAGTATGTTCTTAAAGTCTAATTTTTCAAGAATTGCAATTGCCCGCAGCAGATATTCCTCTGCTAATGCGGGGTTGTAGCAGGGAGATGCTCTCCTTGAATACGCTATACCAATATTACATATGTTGATGGCTTCGTTTTTTTTATTCCCACCCTTTATGGTCATTTGGAGTGACCGCTGAGAATATTCGAGTGATAGTTCATAATCGCCCAGCTCAAGATAGTTATTAGCAATATTCATAATTATTACTGATGTATTCTCTTGATGCTGCTCTGCTACACTCATGGCGAGTGCTTTTAGAAAATATTCAATTCCTTGGTGATACTCCCCCATTAAGGTATATAATCTGCCAATATCATCGAGGGTAGATGAAATATTAAGGGGGGATTTTGTCGCCGCTTCATGAATTTCCAAAGCGCCACGTAAGTAGTACAACGCCATCGGGTAATCTCCAAGATCGCCATAGGCATTCCCGAGAGCACCTTTTGTCGCGGCTATTACTCTTCTGAAGTTACGTGGCTCAGCCAGAGCCAATGCTTTGCCTGCCGACTCAAAGGCAGCATCGAGTTTCCCGATACTCGCATAATTAAATGCCATCGTAGCATATTCATCAGCCAGCCAGTATTCGTCCCCAATTTCTTGAAATAGTGCAATTGCACGTTCATGTAGTTCATGTGCTTCCGGTATGAAGCCGGTATTGAACAACATATATCCTTGCAAAGAAAGTGCACGCGCCTCGCCCCAGGTGAATCCGATTTCCCGTGACAGGAGTAGTATAACAGTTATGATTTTCTCCGCTTCCGGATAATTCTGTACTTGTCGGTAATTCCACGCTTTACGCACGAGTAGGCGTATTCGGTGTTCGGTGTTATTGGTCATTTCTGCGATGGCTATTCCCTTGTCGCTATAGGTATTTGCACTCTGAAACTCACCGCGCACTGCAGTTACGGTTGCCAGTAATTCATAGGCATGCAGTTGCAAACGTATGCGTTCATCAGACCCCACACCTGATGTATGCTCATCGTTGAGTAGTATCATCGCCAACGATTCGCAACGATCGAGGTCTGTATATCGGTCTGCTTGCTGTGCCTGCTCAAGGATGTCCTGTAGTTCATCACGTGTCATAGTTGTTTCTCCAAAAAATATGTTTTCATCATGCCTTTGCCTTTGATGTCGATTTCGCCACGTTCAATGAATTGCAGAGACGCAATATTTTGCGTCTCTACGGCGCGCATAAATTCCTCCGATACATGGATCTTATCTTCCTCGCCGTGGCTCTCCATCCTACTCGCCGTATTCACTGCATCGCCCCATAAATCATACGAATATTTATTCTCACCAATGATACCTGCCACGACGCTGCCGGAATGAAGTCCAATTCTAAATCCTAAATCAATGTTCACCGAAAAATCCCGATCGATCGGAAAATCTTCGAGCATTTCAAGAGCAGCATACGCCACCTTTTCAGCATGATTGTCACAGCTCACCGGCGCGCCGCAAACGGCCATGTACGCGTCGCCGATGGTCTTGATTTTCTCGAGTCCGTGATGCTTGCAAATGGTGTCGAAGCGTGTAAAAATAATGTCGAGCAAATCGATTAATTCACCGGCAGGGAGACTCGCCGAAATGTGCGTAAACCCTACAATATCAACAAATAGCACGCTCACACTTTCATGCGAATCGGCGATTTTTTTCTCGCCCTGAAGCAAACGCTTGGTGATATTCGGCGGCAGAATATTGGCGAGTATAGTGTTCGTCGCCTGATGCTGCGCGCGCTCAACGGAGAGGGCTTTGTCGATATCATATTTTTGGGCTTTGAGCACCGCGTCGTCGTTCTGCACATCGTCTTTGAGCTTGTGATACAACGAGTTATAATGATACGCTTTCTCCCATTGCAGTTCCGAACGGTAAAGGTCGGCAAGGAACAGACAGAAGCGATATTGGTGGCGTTTATGACCATTTTCTTCAAATGCGGCAATTGCTTTCAGGAGATGTTCTTCCGCTTTCAGAACATCATACCCGCCGTATTGCTTTTCGGCGTAGAGTTCGCCAATGCTACCGATTAAAAACGGTTCGGGTCCATTGCCTTCACTTTCATTGGATATCAATACTTTGCCGTAATATTCCATAGCGGTGTCATACATGCCGAGATCTTTATAAACGAGCCCAATATTGGCATGAAAAAGATCGATATAGCCGGTATTGGAAAGCTCAAGAGCGACAATTAATCCCTGGGAATAATATTCGAGTGCCTTATCGAGCATGCCGAGGTAATAATAGGCAACGCCCACGCCATTAAGTGCGTCTAATGTTCCGGATTTATCATAAATTTGTTCATATATTTTCAACGACTGCATGAAAAATTCCACCGCTTTGTCATGAAGATTCAACGAGCCATACACCATGCCTATCACCCCAAGAGTAATTGCAATGCTGAGCGTATCGCCTACTTCTTCAAGGATGCTTATTGCGTGTGTCAGATATTCTATTGAACGTGAAAAATCGGCGAGTTGGGAATACACAGCACCGATATTACTTAAATTTCGGGCCATTCCACCACGATTACCGAGTGCTTCATGTAATCCTACCGCGCGTGTCATGTATTCAATCGCGCGGAGGTAATCATCCTGCCACCGGTAAATTGACCCTACCAATCCCGTGGCTCGTGCTTCGATATCGGGATAGTTATACTCCTTAGCAGCAGTTAATCCTGATAGTGCATATCCCAATGCTACTTCATTAGTCTTCCCTTGTCGCATGAGTGCATCACCGAGCACGACATGGGTCAGAGCGCGGATTTCCCGAATCTCTGCTGCGTCCTCAGCCGGTGCAATTGCCGCAAGAATAGACAGGCAAATTTTCTCGGCTGCCGGGTAATCAAAGCGACGTAAACTTTCGTCTTCAGCAGAATTGAGGAGTATTTTAAGCTCTTTAATTGTCATAGTATTAGTGTGGTTTTTCTAAAAAATATGTTTTCATCTTGCCCTTGCCTTTGATGTCGATTTCACCACGTTCAATGAATTGCAGAGACGCAATATTGTGCGTCTCTACGGCGTGTTTGAATTCCTCCGATACATGGATTTTCCCCGGCTCGCCGTGGCTCTCCATCCGCGCTGCCGTATTGACGGCATCGCCCCAGAGGTCATAGGTGAATTTCTTTTCGCCGATAATTCCTGCGACGATATCGCCGGTATGCAGACCGATTCTGATCTGAAGTGTGGTCGCACCGATACCCGAAAATGTCCGCATTGATTCCATCACTTCGATTGCCATTTGAGCGGCTCTGAGGGCATGATCTGCCTGCGCGTATGGAATACCCGCCACTGCCATGTAGCTGTCACCGATAGTTTTGATTTTTTCAAGCCCGAATCTGGTGGCAATATTGTCAAACTGCGTAAAGAGTTTATCGAGTCCGCTCACTAATTCATGGGGTGGAATAAGCGCCGAAAGGGTAGTAAAACCAACAATATCCGAAAATAAAATAGAAACAGTCGGATGGTGATCTGCAATCGGACGTTCCTTGCGCATAAGCCGCGCTGCAATATTCGGCGGGAGTGTATTGTGTAAGAGTTCTTCGGTTGCCGCATGACGCGCTCGCTCGGCAATGACCTGCTTTTCATGTTCGGCTTGCTTTCGCTCTGCATCCAATTGCGCAGAGAATTTTTTCACTTCTTCATTCTGAATTTCACTCGTCACGGAATAGAATTGTTTAAAATACTCCAACGCCTGAGCGAATTCCCCCGATTGCTCACTTATATCCGCAAGTGCCTTATATCCTTCAGCCACATGATACTTCGTTCCGAGCGCCTCATACAATCCAATCGACCGTAGAATATAGTCTTTCGCCGCTGCGGGGTCATATCCTTCGAATTCCTTCTTGCTGTAGATCAGCCCTATACCGGCGAGATTATTTGCCTGTGTTTTCGTGCTGCCGAGTTCTTCGCCGAGGGCAATTGCCCGATGATGAAATTCCAATGCCTGTCGGTACTCACCGAGCAAACCATAGACGGTTCCGATATTTCCTGTCGCCGAGGCGACTCCTATCCTATTCCCTGTTTCGTTGCGCAGCATGAGTGCTTTGTTGTATAATTCCAATGCCAACGGGTAGTCACCAAGCTGCGTATAGACGACGGCCATATTTCCGGTAACAATCGCAACGGATGATTTCATGCCGAGTTCTTCCTGAAGAACAATTGCCTTGCCGTAGTATTCAAGCGCCTTCGGGAAGTCGCCCAAGCCGTCGTAAATCAGCCCGACATTACCATAACACCGCGCACGATCCTGCGCATTGCCTTGCTCTTCAAACATACCCAACGCCCGCGAAAAATACACCAAGGCATTACTGTAGTCCGAGAGGTGATAATACGCAAGTGCCATTCCCATCGTACTTAATGCAACTCCTTCGGTGTCATTGAGTTCTGTGTAGTGTTCCAATGCCTTTGCCGTAGCGGCAAGACAATCTTTAAAATCAGACAAACTCAAGTAAAGATTACCCAAGAGATACAAAAGATGGCACATTTCAAGTTTTACGGCTGCGGTCGTCTCACGCTGCGCCGCCTCCAGCGCCCGGAGCGCGACCGGGAGTCCGTCTTTTGCTCTGTCAAGCTTCCACAACGACTTCGCGAGTAAACGTTCGGCTCGAATGCGAAGGAAACCCCGTATCTCCGACGATTCCTCTGTCTCGCCATCATGGTGGGTATTCGCATGAGTATCGAGCACAGACAACACATTTCGGCACAGTTCTTCGGCGCGCGCATAGTCTGCGGCGTTCATGGCTGTCACCGCATCTTCAAGCTGTGTATGGAGATTAGACATTTTTCTTCTCCAGAAAATAGGTGTTCATTTTGCCTTTGCCTTTGATGTCGAGCTCGCCACGCGCTTGGAAGTGGAAGGACTTAATGGACGTAGGGGAAGAGAATGACAATGCGCGCACAAAATCTTCGGAGACATGGATCTTATCTTCCTCGCCGTGGCTCTCCATCCGGCTCGCCGTATTCACTGCATCACCCCACAAATCATACGAATATTTATTCTCACCGATGATACCGGCGACGACGCTTCCCGAATGCAAACCAATTCTAAAGCCCAAATCTATTGTCGTCGAAAAATCCCGGCCGATGGGAAAATCTTCGAGCATTTCAAGTGCGGCGTACGCCACTTTTTCTGCATGATTTTCACACCTCACCGGCGCGCCGCAGACGGCCATGTAGGCGTCGCCGATGGTCTTGATTTTCTCGAGTCCGTGTTTTTTACAAATACTGTCAAAACGGGAAAAAATACTATCGAGAATATCGATTAATTCACCGGCAGGCAGTTTTGCTGAAATGAGTGTAAACCCAACAATATCAATAAAAAGCACGCTAACATGTTCATACATGTCAGCAATTTTTTTCTCCCCTTTGAGCAAGCGTTCGGTAATTGTAGTCGGCAGGATATTTGCCAGAATTTCACTCGTTGCTCCGGCGAGTGCGCGTTCGACAGCGAGTGCTTTTTCGCGTTCGTTTTCCTCGGCTTGCTTCTTAATTTCTTCGATGTGCACCTCGTCTTTAACGGCAATATGCTTCTTGAAATACCGGAGCGCTTCACTATCCCGATGGGCACGTTCATAGCAATCTGCAAGGGATAAATACTGTCCTACGAGGAATGCTTTTGCGCCGATTTCTTCACTCATCGACACTGCCTTCAGCAACAATTCTTCTGCTTTTTCAGCATCATATCCATCGTATTCTTCGCTGGTGTAGATGCTGCCGATGTTTCCGGTCACGCGTGCAATTTCGGATTTTTCACCAAGCTCTTCGTGCGTGGCAAGTGCCCGGTAGAAATAATGCACTGCATTGTCGAAGTCTTTGAGTGAATGATAGACAATTCCAATATTACCGGTAATGCGTGCAATTCCTGATTTATCGTTGAGTTCTTCATACCCTGCCAGCGACTTGCCGTAGTATTCCAACGCCGTTGGATATTCTCCCAAAAATTGATAGACCACACCGATATTACCGGTCAAGAGTGCCACCGATGACCTTGCGCCGAGTTCTGCATGAACCGCTACCGAGGTCGCAAAGTATTCGAGGGCTGTGTCATATGAACCAAGATTGAGATACACAGTGCCGAGATTGCCGGTGATATTTGCCTTGCCAGATGCATCACCGTCTTCTTCATATAGAGCAAGTGCCTTTCCGAAGTAATCGAGCGCTTTATCGTAAATGCCGATGGAATTATACACCACCCCGATATTGCCAAGTACTAATGCCGTATGTGATTTTTCGCCAAGCTCCCGGTGCATGGTCAGCGATTGGGCAAAATAGGCGAGTGCTGCGTCGTACGAACCAAGACTTCGATGCACATTCCCGATAATATTCCATGCCTTCGCTTTGATTTCCGGGAAAGCGTAATCTTCGGCAATGATGAGACTATTTTCTGCAACTTTCAATGCCGCATCGAGGTTACCGCATCGCCACTTCGTATTGGCAAGCGCGATTAATGCCTTGGCACGCAGGTGAATACCTGAACGCGAATCATCGTTTGGGTGGAGTATCGGTGGTAATTCTTCGCCAAGCTCAGTCAGTACCTCATCGATTATCGCCTCTGCTTCGGCGAAGTGTCCTGTTTGGGAAAATGCTTCTGCATGCCGTATATTGTCTTCGAGTAGTTCGTAGGTCATTGGTTGCTCCATCATTCTAAATCGTGTATTTTCATCAAGCCCATGATGCCGATTGTTAAACGCCCTGAAAACTGAAAGGACGGCAGGGACGCTTGCCGCGCTTTCCCAATGCTATTATATCCGAGCAAAGGTATCGGTTTTCACACCAAACAAGAAGCGTACCACAGATACCATCGCTAAGAAGTGATAGCATCAGAAGATGCGATATCACTTTGCCTGATACAAATTACCATACCAAGTGAAATCCACCAAAAAACCTCCTCCTCTATTTTTCATTTGGAAACCCGACAAGATTAGTCGTATTTTTGCAGTTCGAAATCCGACTAAAAAAGTCTTGTTTTAAAATTTCCCCTTTCTCCCCCATGCTCAGATTGTCCAAACGCGTCGAATACGGCCTCATCGCCATGCAACATATCGCAGGACGCAGTGGCGCCGTCGTCCCGGCAAAGGAAATTTCCGAACAGTACAATATCTCCCATGAATTGCTCTCAAAAGTACTCAACTCACTTTCTAAGTCGGGATATTTAATCTCCTTACAAGGTGTACAAGGTGGATATATATTAGCACAAACTGCCTCCAGAATCAGCGTCGCCAATATTATCAATGCCGTCGAAGGCCGCCAAAATTTAGTCGAATGCACCGTCACGGACGATGGATGCTCCTGCAAAACACAATGCACGATCAAAAATCCCATGGAAAAATTACAAGCAAAAATCGACGATGTCTTTCAGTCCATGACCATCGCCGAAATGATTCAGCCAACAATTCTAGCATAAAATCTCTGCGCCCTCTGCGCCTTTGCGTTAAAAAAAATCGGCAAGTAATTGAATACTTCGACAAGCTCAGTATGACAGAATTTCAAATACAAATCAACGACTTACTGACTTACCGACTCACGACTTATAGACTTACGACTTATAGACTTACGACTTATAACTACTATTAACTTTATAAAATAAAACAACATGGAAACAGGAATGGCAATCCTCGATGAAGTCGTCAGCCGTGACTACCAATACGGTTTTGTGAGCGACATCGAACAGGAAATCGCACCCAAAGGTCTCAGCGAAGACGTCGTGCGCATGATCTCGGCCAAGAAAAACGAACCCGAATGGATGCTCGAATGGCGCCTGAAAGCGTTTCGTCACTGGCTGACCATGCGCGAACCCAAATGGCCAAATGTGCATTATCCTGAAATTGATTTCAAAAACATGAGCTATTACGCCGCGCCGAAAGGTAATACCGATGCGCCGAAATCACTCGATGAAATCGATCCGGAATTACGCAAAACCTTTGACAAACTTGGCATTTCCCTCATCGAACAGCAACGCCTCTCCGGTATCGCCGTCGATGCAGTATTCGATAGCGTGTCCGTCGCCACCACCTTCAAAGCCAAGCTCGCCGAAAAAGGAATTATCTTCTGTTCGATGAGCGAAGCGATCAAAGAACACCCCGAATTAATTCAAAAATATATCGGCTCGGTCGTGCCCGTGAGCGACAA
>JBPOHH010000664.1:0-4673 GCA_052035765.1 Bacteroidota bacterium | reverse complement strand
ATAGTTGGCATGAATATTAACTCTCCATAAAATCAGAGCATCATGTATTCTATCTTGATTAACTACTTATTTACATTTTCAACCTGTTTTAGCGGAGGATTTTATGCATCGTATTTTTACCATTGTTTTCCTTCTTGAATTGATTTTTACGGTCAATTCGTTCGGGCAGCAAGAACACTCTCCTTTTCTTTCAAAGAATAACAATGATACAAAAATTACATCTGTATCAGCTACTCTGGAGCATAATCTGAGTGGACATCATGGGTATGTGAAAGCATTGCAATGGAGTCCGGATGGATCAACACTCGCTACAGGAAGCGAAGAAGGTACAGTAATTATCTGGTCAGCAGCAAATGGTAAAGCACTGCATATATTAAAAGGGCATACCGTTAATGTCAGGGATATTCGCTGGAGTCCAGACGGAAAGAAAATTGCAACTGCCGCTTGGGATTCAACTGCTATTATCTGGTCGGTGGAAAACGGTAAAAAGCTATTAAATATAGGGTTACATAATTCTTCAATCAACGACATAAATTGGAGTCCGGACGGGTCAAAAGTAATTATTGCAACCAATGATATGACAGCGAGCGTCTGGTCTGCTATCAATGGAGATAAACTCTTTGAGCTTACTGGTCATAAAACTATAGTTTCTAAAGCTTCTTGGAGTCCCGACGGTTTAAAAATTCTAACAAGAGGAAGCAACCTTATCATCTGGTCAGCAGCAAATGGCAGCAAACTTCTTACCATTGAAGATACTTCAACACAAATTTTAAATGCTGCATGGAGTCCTAATAGTTCCGAAATAGCAGTTGGACTTCAAGATAATACCGCAGCTATTTGGTCAGCAACAACCGGTTTAAAACTTCATATTTTCACTGGTCA
The DNA here is from genome assembly GCA_052035765.1 of Bacteroidota bacterium. Classification (GTDB taxonomy): domain Bacteria; phylum Bacteroidota; class Ignavibacteria; order Kapaibacteriales; family UBA961; genus JADJXV01. Next base: position 3,791 of record JBPOHH010000664.1, on the reverse strand, counting down.
TAATTACCCTGTAAAAGTGGTACGGTGGAGTCCGGACGGATCAAAAATTGCAACTGCAGGCGGTTATGGTAGCGTCATATTTTGGGCAACATCGGATGGTTCAAAACTTTTCACATTAGCAAATATCAAAGGAGATATTAACGAGATAAGCTGGAATAAAGATGGAACAAAAGTAGCCACCGCTACTAACGAAAGTGCTGTATATGTTTCTTCTACTCAAACCGGAGAAAAATTATTTACCCTGCGGGAGCTTGGATTTAATTCAGTACAATGGAGTCCGGACGGGTCAAAAATTGCTACTTTAAGTTTTGACCAGTTTCCCATTCTATGGACGGCGTCAGACGGAGCAAAGATAATGTCTCTTGGTTACGGTCACAGTGATCAAGTCTATAGTGCCCAATGGAGTCCCGATGGATCGAAAGTTGTGACTGCAAGTAAAGATAAAACTGCTATCATTTGGTCTGCAACGAATGGGAGCGATCTATTTTACTTGAAAGGACACACTTCAGATGTCAAAACTGCCCAATGGAGTCCTGACGGATCTAAAATAGTTACAGCAAGCAGAGATGGAACCTCTATCATCTGGTCAGCTGCAACGGGTACTGCATTGTACACGTTAACAGGACACACCGGGATAGTAAATTCTGCCCAATGGAGTCCGGACGGATCAAAAATTGCAACCGTCAGTTCAGACAGTTCAATGATTATATGGTCGTCTTCCACAGGCAAAAATCTTTTTACTTGTAAAGGACATAAGGGTAATATTACTTCTGTTCAATGGAGTCCAGACAGGTCAAAAATTGCTACTTCAAGTTATGACAGTACTGCTATTTTATGGTCCTCGGTAACAGGTGAATTGGTCTTTAGCTTAAAAGGACATACGGGATTACTATATAATGTTCAATGGAGCCCTGACGGCTCAAACGTTCTTACCGCAAGTGGCGACAAAACTGCGATTCTGTGGTCGACGACAACAGGTGAGAAAATGAAAGTCTTCAGTGAACACACCGATAAAGTGGTCGATGCAGCGTGGAGTCCTGACGGATTAAAAATTGCAACTGCAAGCAATGACTACAGTACCATAATTTGGTCACCGGCAAACGGTGAAAAGCTCTTTTCATTTGTTCCGGTAAAGGGCGGTCAAACAAGTAAAATTCGATGGAGTCCCGACGGCTCCACAATAACAGCTATATCGAATGGAGTACCATTCATAATATCTGCAGAAAATGGTGCAACCCCTCTATTAATTTCTCATTATGGTGCAACCGACATCAATTGGAGTTCTGATGGAAAGCATATCGTAATCGCGCAAGGTAATAAGGCTGCAAGTATTTGGTTAGTATCAAGTGCAACAAGTATTCACGAAACAATTCAAAGCGAAAATAAAGAATTCTCATTCTCCCCAAATCCAACCGACAATACTATCAATGTAAAAATTGATGATGAAATTACCGCTCCTTCTGTCATCCAAATTATGAATACACTTGGGCAGCAGGTAGCATCAATCGAAATACCTGTCGGAGCAAAAGAGCTAACGGTCAGTGTTGCCGGCTTACCTTCGGGAATGTATCTATTGAAACATAACAAGACTGTAAAGACACTAGTAAAATGGTAACTATGGATAAACAATGAAACAATTTTACCGTCATCAAGGTTTTCAATACACTGTTGTTGGTAAGAATTAAATTTATTAGGGTTACTCTATATAAGAACTTCCGGGCAGTACTAAGCACTGCCCGGGAGGGAATACCCGATATACGATGATATTCCTGTTCATTCAATTTCATTTCTATCATTAGCCACTCTCACATGCACGAAAATAACTTCCTCCAATCCATCAAAGCACTTCGTCAACAGGAAGAGATTCTACTCTATGAACATGCTCTCACCTTCAGCGAACATGACATTCAGGAAGTCGTTGATTTTCTTGCGCTTGAATATGCTCGTGAGTCTATTGAATATCCACATACACCACCGGATTTTGATCCACTTGCTGCTGAATGGGCTGCCAAAACAGTGTATTTCAGCACCCAACTCTTGCTTTTCAGGGAGAGTAGTGTGGAGGATATAGCATCAGCCGTACCAAAATTTTCACAACCGATGACACCCGCAGCAATCGTATCGGCGGACCTCTGTTTGCGGTTCATTCCTTTTATTATCAGGCAATTGTCACTCATTGACAGTCAGGATGGGCTCATTCCCATACTTGTGTCACTTCTCCATACTTGGCACTACTCCGGCATTACGTATCCGCTTGATAGTACACTGCTTGACTTCGAATGTATAGTATCAAATCCCTCCTTGCATCAGTTGTATATCAATCGCGTTATCTCTGCTACCAATATCAAGCTCGCCTTGCATCCCGTGTGCAGACAATGGATTGATGCCAATTTGAGTATTTTTGCAGAGGATTTTTGGAAAGAATTTACAATGGAAACGAGAATACATGACAACACCAATCGATAAACTCCACGCCGTCCTAACATATATAAAAGATGCCTTCATCGGGAAAGATGAAATCATCGATATACTTGGAATTAGCTTACTTGCGAAAGAAAACGCTTTTTTGCTCGGTCCGCCGGGTACTGCCAAAAGTGCTATTGTACGAATGCTGGCAAACTGTATCACCGATGGTAAAAATTTTGAATATTTACTGACAAGATTTACAGAACCTAATGAAATATTTGGTCCGTTTGATATACGGAAGCTGAAAGAAGGCGAACTCGTTACGAATACCGAAGGCATGATGCCGGAAGCGTCGATGGTGTTTTTGGATGAAATTTTTAATGCCAACAGCGCCATCCTGAATAGTTTACTAACTGCTTTAAATGAAAGAATATTCCGGCGCGGGAAAGTAACGCTGAAATTACCTGCGTTGATGTTTGTTGGGGCAAGTAATATCCTACCCGAAGACGAAGCGCTCGGCGCCCTGCTCGACCGTTTTTTGCTGCGCGTGCAATGCGAATATGTCGATACCGATTTGTTGGATAAAGTGCTTCTTGCCGGCTGGAATTTAGAGAATCTATCGGCTGAATTAAGGCCAAGTATTACTCCAAGTGAAATAATTGAACTTCAACTCTTGAGCCGGAAGGTAGATTTATCGCCTATCCGTAAACAGTATGTCGATTTGGTGCATACTCTCAGAAATACCGGTATCAAAGTTTCGGACAGAAGAGCAGTGAAAATACAAAATCTACTCGCTGCAAGCGCAACGATGTGCGGCAGACAAGTGGTAATACCTTCGGATTTATGGGTGTTAAAGTATATTTGGGATACCGAAGAACAAATCGAAATTCTTGCAGGAATCATCAATTCCATCATCGACAACGATACTTCCCCGCTCCCTCATCCACAGGCAGTGTCGATGAAAGCACCGAATGCAGAAGATCTGATGAAAGAAGTGGTGCAATTAACACAAAAATGGGAGTCCGGGACATTGACTTTCGAAGAACAAAACATGATAAAAGATAAGTTACGCTTTGTACAGACTCGTTGCAACTGGGTAAAAAACAACGAACATAAGCAGCATCTCCAATCTACGATCGAATCTTTATGGCATACCATGCTTCACACGATGTAGTCTATTATCTTCACCTCGATATTTCACGGAAGGACGATCTGGCGACTATACGCGGCTGGTCTAACCTGAAGATTGCCTTCGATGGCGCATCTCTTTGGGTGAAAGATTTTGAGCATTCGCAGATTATGTCGGTAGCTGTGAAAAGCATTCCTTTCAAGACAATTTTTTATGAACGTGACGGCAAGCTTTTTTTGCTGAATAGTCTCCTGCC
>JBPOHH010000141.1:0-2153 GCA_052035765.1 Bacteroidota bacterium | reverse complement strand
TCTCCTCAAATCTTACGCCACGACATTTACCGCAAAAGACAATGTATGCTTAATTATCAAGGACATGGGCGGTGATTCGTATTACAAAGGTCAGACTGCTGAGGCTTTGATTGAGCAGATACGAAAGGTCGAGGGAGCGCCGGAAATTCTGTATGCCGATGCTACGATGAGCGAGGAAGATATGGCGGCGCTTTATCGCACGTGTGATGTATTTGTCTCTCCGTATAGGGGTGAGGGATTCTCCCTCCCAACGCTCGAAGCAATGGCATGTGGCTTGCCGGTAATCGTTACCGATGGAGGCGCTACCGATGATTTTGTTGATGAATTAGTCGGCTGGCGTGTGAGTGCCGGGAAACGATCGATCGGCTCAAGTGTGGGCGGCGAGGAGCTAACCGACGAGGGATTTCTTCTGGAGCCGGATGCTGCAGACCTTTCGGAGATTCTCCGCTATGCGTACGCGCATCCGGTGGAGGGTTTTCACAAAGGTATAGCAGGCAGCCACCGCGCACGTACCGACTGGACTTGGAAACGTGCAACAATGAAAATGCTCTCTCGTTTGGATGTACTATCCGGCACCGATATGGCACTTAGTGCTGCACACCTGTTGGCGGAGCAACCCGATGGAGTGAGTTCACTTGCACGAGCGGAAACAGCAACGCGCGACGGTGACCTCGATACAGCAATCTCGCTCTATCAAGAGGCAATGACCGTAGGTGGACTCTCCGAGAACTACCGCCTACTGGCTATTCTCCGTCTTGCATGGATTTCACTTGCCGATGGAGATGTGAAGCTCGCAAGGGAATTTGTCAAAAAAGCCGATGCCATACGCGCCGTTCATCCTGACTCGATTTACATCGAATCTCTTTGCTATGCTCTTGAATCCAAGTGGGTTGAATCGCTCGAATTCCTCAATACCCTGCTCGGTGACTGGAAGCATTTCCGGTATGACACACAGCTAGGTACAGAACTCGACACACTCCTCTGCGATTCCGGAAGAGCATTATTCCAGCTTGGAGATCTTGAAAATGCAAATGAATTATACACCCAAGCTCTTAAGCTCAATCCCGAAAACGCTGACGCCTGCTACGGCACGGCGCTCTGTTTTAAAGAAGCAGGAGCCACCGAAGAAGCAAAGACGATGTATGAATGGGCAGTAAAATTACAACCCGAATATGAGGAGATGAGAGGGGAGTTTGAGCTTTAGTAGTAAGTGGTAAGTTGATAAGTCGGTAAGTCGGTAAGTCGGTAATTCGGTAAGTCGTAAGTTGTAAGTCGATAAGTCGATAAGTCGATAAGTCGTAAGCCGTAAGTCGATAAGTCGTAAGTGGAAAGTGGAAAGTGGAAAGTAGTTTGTCGGTCGATAGTCTTTCCGTCATCTCAGTCCCTTTAGTCCCTTAAGTCCGCTAATACAGTCCCCTGAGTCCGCTAATACAGTCCCCTGAGTCCGCTAATACAGTACCCTTTCCTAGAAATACAACAAGCCCTTCTGGGATGCAATCCATCCGATAAGGGCTTAGTAATTTGAAGTATGTTTTGAATTTTCGAATAAGTTGAATTCCGGTCCGATGTATCAACTTTATAATTGATGACTCAGTGTAGTAAAGAATTCATAGTACATTGGCACTATTACGAGTTATATCACTCACCGCCGCATAATCGCATCACCAATCTCCGCCGCTAATATACCACCCATGACCAAGGCACCACCCCAAATTTGGTCGGAGTGGAAAGTTTCGTGGAGGAATATCACCGCAAGTGTGGAGGCAATGATAGGTTCGAGCGAGAAGATAAGCGCTGTTTTGACCGGCGTAGTATCCCGCTGCACGCGGATTTGGATGTACATGCATACGATCGAACCTAATATTCCCGTATAGATAAATGCATACAGCGCAGGTGCAGATGTGAGCGCCTTCATCGTCAGTGCAGGTAGCTGTTCTAGCGTGCCTTCGAAACCGAAATAGAACCCAATGGACGTTATAATTGCGATTACAAACTGTACCATCGCCAGTCGCACCGAGAGCGTTCCGATAGTAGTTGTATCGCGCGTAATCATATCTAAATACGTAAGATACATTCCCCACACGGCAGAACATATCAGCGTCGCGACGTCGCCCATATTCAGGTGCGAGAAGTCGGGCTTGGTGAATATCCAC
>JBPOHH010000660.1:0-2237 GCA_052035765.1 Bacteroidota bacterium | reverse complement strand
ATTTCGGTCAAGTGGAAACAACTGCCTAGACGGGAAACTATCCATCTTCCCACTCATTTTCCCTATTTTTGCGGTGTATTTTTTCATATCACAGGAGCAGCACAATGAACTCTACAATTTCAGCAGTTTTTGAGAAACGAGGCGATTGGTATATCGGATATTCTGATGAAATACCGGGCGCCAATGTGCAGGAAAAAACACTAGACCAGGCACGCGAAAGTTTGCGGGAAGCAATTGGACTAATTCTCGAAGCCAACCGCATGATTTCCCGCCGCGAACGTGAGGGCCAAGATGTAATTTGCGAGCAACTCGTGATCTCCGATTGATCAATATCATCATGAAAAGGCGCGATTTACTTAACTATCTTACGAAGTATGGCTGCTATCTTCTACGAGAAGGTGGCAGCCATTCTGTTTGGTGCAATCCTGCCTGTAATCGCGTATCAACCGTGCCACGCCACTCAGAAATCAACGATTATTTAGCAAAGAAAATCTGTAAAGATTTAGAAATTCCGACTCCATAAGTGGAGGAAAAGGGTATGGAGGGGCAGATGATGCCGGCAAGTATGGGCAGGCAGATTATACGGTTCGTGTTGTTGGAAACAACTTGGCGGATGGGAAAAATAATCTTAGATAAGTTGAGAAGCTTCGGTCTTGATGACTTATATTACTATCGATACCATTAACTATTTACCTGAATTTTATGAAAATCATTCTATTCACATTGTTCGTAATTTATTCACTTTCAATGATTGGTTGCGAAGTCGAGACGACAACCGAAAAAATGTACCCGCTAACATTTAGTGATAGTAGTACATTAGATAAAATGAGGAATAACTTAGGAGCAGATAGTATCACCGGATATTTATCAACGTTCACATTTTCTGATTCCGTCGAGCGTACCATGATGACGATTACTATTCACAATCCTCAGAATAGTAATGATTTCTCTGTGAGTAATGATTTTATAGATCATATTGCAGACAGTATTATTCTCAGTTATGGGTATTATGCAGCTTTTGATTCATTAGTCATCAATTTCTCCGATAAATCTTCGCTATTTTCTTTTTTTACTCAAAATACTACGACCTATACGTACAGGCAGAATTACATCATTTCTGCCTTTTTAAGACTATTTAAAGAACAGGTAATAATGGCTAAGAGAATAGATTCTCTCATAGATACAAATGATTTTACATTGATTCGGGCATTGGCAGATTCGCTGTCTAAGCTTGATGGATATGGAGATATACCTTTCCTTGCTAAACTTAATGCAATGATGTTAGAAAATCCGGATGAGTTGACCAAATACAAGGAATTGTTATTGAAAGAGGTTTCTATACGACCATTGAGTACGTTATCTAATTATTTTCTTGGCTATGTATATTATTGCGAAAAACAGTATGAATTATCAGCTACATATCTTGATAACGCACTCCGCCGGACTCCCAAAATGGCTGCTGCAAATAATTTGCGTGGTAATATTTATGTCTTCTCTCATGATTATTCATCAGCGATGAAACACTACCGGCTAGTGAAAGCGAGTGGCTCTAGAATGGCTGACAAGGAAATTGAAGATTTACAAAAGGCAGGGTATTAGGGTGACAGTGGGATCAGTATTTATAACATCTCACCAGAAAAATAGATTTTCGTTTGGGCAGTTGTTTCTACCGACCGTAAGCAATTCCCTTTAAATCGTACAACGCATCCGTACCATGACTTACGTATCACCAAACAAATGTTCGACCTCTCTGAGATCGTAGTTTTCTTGGGCATGCACCTTTCTAGAAATGTTCGACCTCTCTGAGGTCATGATTCCTGTCTAATAGATTGCAGAACCAAAAAGGCGATAAATTTTTTAAATCAAACAAATTAGGTCAATCACATCAATCACAAAAAGCACAGTTCAGACAGTAATAGAGGTTGAAGAGTAGTAGTAGAAACCAGCCAAACGGAAAAACTACGAGCACACAGGAGCCATCTCGGCAATGTGCGGAGTGTGATACCGGATAGGAAAGATATTCCGGTGATACAGAGCCAATCCCAGCGGGATTGAACGTTTGTAGCAAGATGTATATCCAAGAAGTTACGACCCCAGCGAGGGCGAATGTTCGCAAGGTGATGCTTACACAAAGTACGGATGAGCAGTACGTTTCATCGGTGCGTGTTGACTGGTAGTTGGAAACTACTGATCGGTCGGGGGAATATGTCTGAACTGTGATTTATATGATTTATATG
>JBPOHH010000524.1:0-2222 GCA_052035765.1 Bacteroidota bacterium | reverse complement strand
GTTCGGCTATGAATCCATTCTCACCGTGCACGACCACTTCCGGAATTCCACCCATGCTCGTCGCGACAACAGGAGTGCCGCAACTCATAGCTTCCAAAGCAGATAATCCAAAACTCTCCGACTGGCTTGGCAGTAAAAACACATCGGCGGCAGAGAGTATTTCCTGCATCGCATTCTGCTTACCGAGGAATCGCACTTTTTCGGAAATACCTAATTCACGGCTGAGACGTTCGACATCGGCACGATCCGGGCCGTCACCAACGAGCACGAGGATAGCAGGAGTGGATTTGAGCACTTCACTCAGAATCAACACCGTATCATGCACACGCTTGACCGGACGGAAATTCGAAATATGCATGAGGATTTTTTCGCCATTAGGTGCGATTTGCTTGCGGATTTTGGGGCATTCATCGCGGTTGTAAATGTCGGTGTCGATGAAATTATTGATAACGTGGATTTCTTTGTTGGTGTTGAATCCGGTTTTGGTTTTTTCGGCGAGGAAGCGCGAAACAGCCGTAACGGCGTCGGACTGTTCGATAGAACATTTTACAAGCGGTAAAAAGCTCGGTTCGAGACCGATGAGCGTAATATCTGTTCCATGTAATGTAGTTACAAGCTTTACGTTCGAAACACCCTGAAGAGTTTGTTTGGCGAGGTAGCCGCTAATTGCGTGAGGAATTGCATAATGAACGTGGAGAATGTCGAGATTTTCGTATTTTACAACGTCAATTATCTTACCAGCGAGTGCGAGGGAATACAATTGGAACTCAAAAAGGGGATAATTTGGCATTTCAACTTCGTGAAAAAATATATTATCCTGGAATCTGTCGAGTCGCATCGGCTGCGCGTAGGTGATAAAATGTACTTGATGACCGCGTTTGGCAAGGGAGATGCCGAGTTCAGTGGCGACAACGCCACTACCGCCGTAGGTAGGATAGCAAACGATACCAATTCTCATTCAATAAACTCCGAAATTGTGGAAGAATGACCGAAAACCCAGCCCAAGACGTATATTATACGATTACCGTGCAAGCCCGCGCCGAAATAAAGGTCAAGGGGTCACGATTTATTGCCACCGCCATTCCGGTTCGTACCAAAGAGCTTGCCCTGACTGCACTTGAGCAGATTCGTGCTGAATTTTATGATGCTACGCACAATTGCTATGCCTATCGTCTCGGCTTAGGCGGACTTGATTTCCGAACAGCAGATGACGGTGAACCAAGCGGGACAGCGGGCAAACCGATGTTGTTCATGCTTCAAAAGTTTGATGTCAGTGATGTATTAGTCGTAGTAACCCGTTATTTTGGAGGACTTAAGCTTGGTGTGGGTGGTCTCGCTCGTGCTTATTCCGACTCCGCGCAGGAAGTACTTTCGATCTGTGAAAAGGTAGCCGTGCACCGCACGACGACCGTGAGGGTATTGTGCACGTATGAGGATGTGTCAGTCGTCAAAAAAATCATCGATCAGACGGCAGTCAGCTATGAGTCTGATTATCGGGATGTGATAGAATTCACAACCCATATTCATGACTCGACAGTCGCAAGTTTTTGCTCGGCAATTACTTCAGCGACGAATGCAAGAGCGGGAACTGTCGTAATCCCGGTCTAAATAGTTATTTTCCCGATTTATAAAACGCCCCAAAGAACCGATACAAATTCCACACATCAATTTTCGACGACACCTCATACGTTGAATGCATCGACAATAACGGAATCCCGATATCGATGACCTCCATATCTTCCTTGCTCATAAAGCCGCCGATCGTACCGCCGCCACCACTTTCGACTTTGTAACTCGCCGTTTGCCAAGGAATTGTATTCTCGTCTAATATTCTCCGTATTCGCGCGGTGAATTCAGAATTGGCGTCAAATGATCGTCCATACCGCTTAATTGCCACACCATAACCAAGGCGTGCCGCATTGCTCGATTCGGAAAGGGAGGGGAATAATGGATTAATGCCGTCATTGACATCCGCCGAAATCACCTGCGCCGTATGAAGTGCGGCCCGGGTATCGATATCCGAATATTTTTCAGCGAGTTGGGCTTGCGCTAAACGTGCATACAGCCCCGTCAGAAAACTCGACTGCGCGCCGGTATTATTGATACTGCCCGTTTCTTCATTGTCCGTTAAGTAAGCAATTGATGTGAATTCCGGGTTGGAAAGCTCGGTCATTGCCTGCACCGCGACGAACGAACACAACCGATCATCCTGCCCATACGAA
>JBPOHH010000384.1:0-7899 GCA_052035765.1 Bacteroidota bacterium | reverse complement strand
TTATCAAGAACTACGATCATGACTATACTATCGACTTTTCTGAGGAATATTTGCATGCCGATCTTGAAGATGCATTTATATAATTGTTTATGCTGACCTACTTAGTAAAAAATTAAAGTTGTCTAAGTTGATTTCAGATATCAAGTCCGGAAGAATGACAGCACAATCGTTTTCTGATGAATATTTGCATGCCGATCTTGAAGATGCATTTATATAATTGTTTATGCTGACCTACTTAATTAGCCATTCGCTTATCGATAGTACTGATTGGACTTTATATTTTCAGGCGAATTTCAACAATGGTAAACATATTCTTGTAACTAAGAATAAATTAGGCAATTATAGGAGTGATAGAGTAAAAGAAATCTCGATTGTTATTCCAATACCTTTAATTGATGTTGTGCCATGGGGCGTAGAAGAAAGCAGGCACGGTACAAAACCAACCCATTTTGATGATATTATTCATAATTTTTGGGTTCTTGAAGATGTTGATGTAACAAAATTTACTAGTCTTCATGACTACGCATTAGATTGTATGCGTCGAGGAATCAAGAAAGCATTTCATGAAGGATTTACTATTGGTGGTGTAAAAATCAAACTATTTTCAGATATATCAAGGTAGGCAAAGCATAAGTTAATAGGAATTAAAATGGTTGAAGCAAGGATGCTCAGTATAGCAATAGAAAAGGAAATTCTCGAAATTCAACATTGTTAAGACAAAAAATCGAATAAATTACCCCCCATCTGATTCCGATCGGCTGCAATCCTCGGAAGAAGAAGAAAAGCGCAATCATTTATCATGATTGCGCTTTTTTATTTGTCAGCTACGCTCAATGACCGCTCGTTTTTTTTAACGCAAAGACGCAGAGAGCGCAGAGATTTACTTTTCAAAGGAGGTGCAAAGAGTAGATATACTTTGGAGGAAGCATTGCTGAAACTGTTTCGATATCTCTGCACCTCTGCGTCTTTGCGTTAAAAATATCACCAATTACCAAAATCGGACATTTGAGCGCAGCCGAAATGCAGACTTTCGTGGTTACTGTTCGCGTAATGCTCTTGAAATCAACGTCGTAGCAGCTCTTTGCGCCGGATAAATCGTCGCGCCGAAACAGAGAAGCAGGGCAAGACCGCATACGACGAGTACATCGCCGGAATAGACGGATACGGGTATGGCGGAGATGATATACTTCGAGCGGTCGAGGCCAAACCAACCATACTGCTGCTGACCGATGCAGAGACCGAGTCCGAGTGCGACACCGTCGGTGACGGCGATGAACCCGATGATGACACCTTCGGCGAGGAAAATATTCCTGATTAATCGGTTCGTCGCGCCGATTGCTTTGAGGAGGGCGATGTCTCGCTGTTTCTGCACGACCGACATAGAGAGCGAGGCAAGTATATTAAATACTGCGACTAAGACAATTATGCTGATAATGCTGAACGATACCAACCGCTCGAATTGCATGATACCGTAGAGTTCTTTGTGCAGGTCAAACCACGTCTCGACCTGTACTCCTTTAGGAAGAATCGAGGCGAGGTGTTGCGCGGTTGATTGCACATTCTGCAGGTCATGCAGGCGGATATCGATCAAGATATTTTTAGGAGAAAAGAGCTTGCGGCCGAGTTCTTGCGAACCATAAAAGTAGAATTGATCATACTCTTTGGCGTTGGACTGAAACACGCCTGCGACGATAGCAGTCAATCCTTTCGGACGATAGAAGCCGACGGCTGCGGATTCAATTTCGGAGGGTGAGAGGAGAGTGAGCGTATCGCCGGGCATGGCGCGGAGTTTGTCGGCGACGCCTGTGCCAATAACCACATGATAGAAATTATCGATCGTTCGTATTTCAAATTTCCCGAAGGACATAGCATCTTTCACGCCGGAGACACCGTCGATTTCCTCCCGCTTCACTCCATTGAGCATAAATACCTGGGAATTCCCGCCCTTGATGACGACGACGCGTCCTTGTACTACATCCGAAGCTGCCTTGACTTCTGCTTGCGAACGTATCAGTGGCAGCAGGGAAGAGTCGCGGATAGTAGCCGGCGCCGTCACGCGGATATGCGGGTCATACCCGATAAGCATCGATTGCAGCAAGTCACGAAAGCCATTGAAAATCGACATTACACATATCAGTGATGCTACGCCAACGGCTATTCCTAAAAGAGAGATACCCGAAATAATGGAAATAAAATTCACATCACGACGCGAAGTCTTTAAATACCGGAATGCAAAGCGTAATGGAAGAGACATAACGTATTAGGGTTTTTCCGCGGACGGAGTGAAACGTTTCATTTTTGCAATGGATTTACGGCTGCCGGAACGTATTTCATCTAAGAAAAAATGCTGTGCCGTGAATTTTTCTTCGCCTTTCTGCGGAGTCATGCGCTTATACGAGCCGTCCGGGAGCAGGACATGCGCCTTGGTATTATCCTGCCAGTAATTGACCAATATATGCTCAATAGTGGCGCAGATGCGAGGCTCATACACCGGAAACATCAATTCCACCCGACGTTCAAAATTCCGTGGCATCCAGTCGGCGCTCGCCAGATAATATTCGGGTTCGCCGCCATTAGCAAAATAAAATATCCGGCTGTGCTCCAAAAATCTCCCGAGAATACTGCGAACCTCGATCGTCTCGCTCACGCCTTTGATGCCCGGACGCAGACAGCAGACACCGCGCACAACCAGTTGAATAGTAACGCCTTTCTGCGCAGCTTTGTAGAGTTCGCGGATCACATCTTCATCGACCAGTGCGTTCATTTTGGCGACAATTCGTCCCGGCTTTTGCGCTGAATGCAGCTCAGCTTCACGTTTAATAAGGGCGAGGATTTTTTGCTTTAAATTACCCGGCGCTACCGAAAATTCCTGCCAATCCGAATAATGCGAATAACCGGTCAGGGAATTAAAGAGATGGATAGCATCATTGGCGAATTCTTCACGAGCTGTAAATATCCCGATATCGGTATAAAGTCGCGAGGAGAGTAAACTGTAATTACCGGTCGCTAAGTGCAGATACGTACGCAAACGAGTGCGTTCTTTCCGTACAACCATCGCAATTTTAGTGTGCGTTTTCAGGCCGAGAATACCATAGACGACGTGGACGCCTTCCTGTTCCAACTCCCGAGCCCACAAGATGTTATTTTCTTCGTCGAACCTAGCTTTCAATTCCACAAATGCCGTAATTTGCTTGCCTTTTTCGGCTGCCTGCTTGAGCGCTTCGATTACCGGCGAAGAACGCCCTGCACGATACAGAGTAATTTTAATCGCGAGTACTTTTGGGTCTTCTGCCGCTGCCTGAAGGAATTTAACGACGCTATTGGTAAAGGAATCGAACGGGTGATGCACCATAATATCGCGCTTGCGGATGGCTTCGAACATGTCCTCGGTCGATTCTTCAAATTCGGGTAATTTTCGGGAGTTAAATATGGGGTCTTTCAGTGCGCGGCGGTCAATTTTCATTAATTCCATGAAATCCGGTAAGTTTAGCGGGCGATTGTTTGCATACACATCCGCCGCTTCAAGTTCGAGAGAATTCATGAGTAAATTCACCAGATATTCGGGTGTTTCTTCTTCGATTTCAAGGCGGACGGCGGCTGTACCCCAACGTCTAAGTCTTACTTGTTCTTCGACTTCCGTGATCAAATCACTCGCCTCGTCATCAGCGATTTCGATATCGGCATCGCGCGTCACACGGAAAGGATACGAATCCTCGACCGTCAGTCCCGGAAACAGCGTCTCGGCATGAGCTTGGATAATTTGTTCGAGCAGGACGAAATGCGAACCCGATGCGCGCCGAAAGGGCACAAAACGCGGGAGGACCGGCGGTAATTGAAGCACGGCAATTTTCCGTTCGGATTTATCATTCGAATAATCGCGGAGTACAAATGCCAGATTCAAGCTGCGGTTAATCAATCGGGGGAATGGGTGCGCGGTGTCGAGAGCGAGAGGAGTAAGCACCGGTAAGACATCATCAATAAAGTAGTTATGAAGGTATTCCTTCTCGCGTTGATTCAGCTTGGCGAAGGAATGGAGCGTAATTCCTTCACGCTCCATTGCCGGAAGCACCTCGTTCATCAGCACCGATGTCTGCCGCGCGACGAGAGTGAGGAGTTCTTTGCGGATAGCAGCAAGCTGCTGTTCGGGCGTCTTACCGTCGCTTGACGGTTCGATAATTCCCGACTCGATTTGTTCTTTGATACCGGCGACGCGCACCATGAAGAATTCATCGAGGTTCGAACTGAATATCGAGATAAATTTCAAGCGTTCGAGCAGGGGATTTGACTTGTCCTCGGCTTCTTCGAGTACGCGTTGATTGAACTGCAACCAACTGAGTTCACGATTAAAAAATAGGTCTGTTTTGGGTAGCATTCCGTTAGAAGGTATTGATTTGGGCATAGGTTACGGACTCACATGTACCATAAGTTAACAAAAACAAACAGACAAATTGCCAAACTAATTCCTCGTATGCAAGTTATTTTTAGGTAAAGCAAGAATTGCTTCCTCCCCCCGAGAGTATCGCTTCTACAATCAACGCAGATTCTTTGAAGCGATGCCCTCGGTTTTTGGATTCTCCCGAGAGTATCGCTTCTCAACAACAAGCACGTTCTTCGAAGCGATGCCCTCGGTTTTTGGGTTAGCTATTGCGCCACCTTCATCAGCCGCGTCACTTGCACCATTGTTCCGGAAATTACCCGCACAAAATATGTTCCGGCGGACACATCCTGAAGCGGAAGTGCATAATTTACCTCACCATTACTACCGGAAGTCGTTTGTATAGAAGAGAGTTTCGTGCCGGTGACGGAATACAATTCTATCATAACCGGTGAGTTACTATGCCCTGCGAAATTCGTCGAAATCGTCGTCGAATGTACGGCAGGATTCGGATACACGATATTCTTATTCTCGGTGAAATACTCTTCGACGGCTAGTGGGGATTCAAAAATTGCAATCGTGCTGTCTGGCGTATAACTTCCTGACCCAAAAGCATTTGCCACCCATAATTTCCCATTAATCACGGTTAGTCCTTCGGGTTTACCTTTGGAATTGAGCGTCGCAACGAGCGCGCCGGTTGCGATGTCGAATTCGCGTACGTCGGAATTATACGTCGTGACAAAGAGTTTATCGCCGATGACTGCCGACTCGCGCGGACCATTGAAGCCGGTGGTGAGGGTGGGGATGGATTTGACCAATGAACGTGTTTTCAAATCGACAACAACGATTGAATGCGAACCGTTCACTGTAATATACATCGTGTCATTACCTAACCCATTGTAAAAAATATGGTTGCCTGCGTCGCCAAGGGGAAGGTTTACAACAACTGAATCTGCATCTTTATCACCGTACAACTGTAAGGTGGAGTTATTTGCGCCAAATCCGCCTTCATTTAATAGTGCAAGTCCTATTCTTTGAAGATCACCGATAGACGAGCGGAACGGCACTGTTTGCTGCGGATTGACAAGGGTGGGAATTGTTCCGGCAATTTTCTTTTTATCCATACCGACCAGTGTACCGGGTTTGTCAAATCCATTTCTGCAGGAAATCAACATCTCATTGTCACTTGTCAAGCTTACGGCATATATGAGCCCGAGCGTATCCGGCATAACTGCTGCTGAATCATCTTCTACCATTTGAGATTCAGTATTAAATGCTCGTACACGATTTGCAGTTGGAATATAAAATGATGTTTTAGATTTATCCAAACCCACTCTAAACGGAAATGGCAAATATTGATCCGTAAATTCCCGATGCTTTATCACCGTGCGTGTTTGCGTATCAATTACCCACCATGAGGCAGCCACATCACCGCTGTCCGGCTCATAGATAGAATTAAAATTCATGTCATTACCATTGCAAAATACATGCACCGTGTTGCCAACCGGAATAATAGCAAGCGGTTGCTGACCTATCTTGAGGATGGTTTGACCGAAAGAATGGGAGGTAAGTGCTACAAACAGCACGCAGGCAGCGCCCAAAACGGGACGCAAAAAAGTAGAAGAGAACATACAATTTCCCCGAAAAAAAATAAATAAAAATCCAACTGACAGACTGTTGTCAGTAAGAGGCAGTAATTTTGCTCTCGATGAAGATAGGGAAATGCAGGAAAGCAGGAGAGAAGGGCATTTCCTCATCACATTCGTTAGCGCGAATGAACTTTTTGATAAAGTAACGATGAGTAGTACAGGCAGGTCTTCTGACTTTGGGGTCGTCCTCGTCTTTCAGTGCCTTCCCGCTTTGTTAGCAGTGGCTTGATGTTGAAAGAGTTGTAACCCATTACAGCGGCGCAACCGTTCCCGATTTTCACGGGATTCCCTATTCTCTTCTGCCTGATGAGCAGAAGCACCATGTACTAAACGTGGGGCAAAAATACGTGAATTTTACATTGTAGCAAGCGCGGATTCACGAATTTTGATTGGTTGGCACGTCCGAAATCAGTATTTTGCCGATTGTAGAGCGGTATTTATTTGGAATGGCGACAAATGAATCTCCCGGCTCTCATTTTTTGATGCAAAAGCTGATTGGCACTTTGGTCGTTTTAATTTTCACATCAAAATCAATCATTGGCATTAAAAAATATATCTAACTATTTATTATTTATTACATTTATTCGTAAGGATAACATTATGTCGAACGACGTAAAGAACGGTTCAATGAAAATCAGCGATTCCAAAATGAAAGCCGCTGAAACAGCAATGGAGCAAATCGAAAAGCAATATGGCAAAGGGTCGATTATGCGCCTTTCCGATCAGAATGTGGTCGCAATTGACGCAATCTCGACGGGGTCGCTCTCATTTGATGCGATTCTCGGTATCGGCGGCGTGCCGAAAGGTCGTATTATCGAAATTTATGGTCCGGAATCATCCGGTAAAACCACCGTGTGTTTGCATATTATCGCTAATGCACAGAAAACAGGCGGACTTGCTGCCTTTGTCGATACCGAACATGCCCTCGACGTGCAATATGCGCAGCGTCTCGGTGTGGATTTGAATAATCTCCTCTTATCACAGCCCGAATTTGGCGAACAAGCACTCGAAATCGTCGAAACTCTCGTGCGCAGCAACGCGATAGATGTGGTCATTGTGGACTCGGTCGCCGCCCTCACGCCCCGCGCCGAAATCGAAGGCGATATGGGCGACGCACAAATGGGTTCACAAGCACGCCTTATGTCCCAAGGTATGCGGAAATTAAACGCCGCCATCGGCCGCTCGAACACCTGTGTGATTTTTACCAATCAATTGCGGAGCAAAATCGGCGTTGTCTATGGTAATCCTGAAACAACTACCGGTGGTAATGCCTTGAAATATTACGCTTCTGTGAGAATTGATATCAGAAGAAAAGATGCTATCAAAGAAGGCACCGATATCGTCGGTAACCGCGTCAAAGTGAAGATTGTGAAAAATAAAGTGGCGCCGCCGTTCAAAGAAACAGAATTCGATATTCTCTATAATGAAGGCATTTCAAAAGTAGGGGATATGCTGGATGTGGCTATCGAACACGGTATCGTCCAAAAAAGCGGATCATGGCTCACGTATAAAGAAGACCGCGTTCAAGGTCGTGACGGCCTGCGCAAGCTGCTTCAAGATACACCCGTGATGTTCGCCGCACTCGAAACAGACGTGAAAAAAGTGCTGAATATCATACCGTCAATTCCACAAACCAACGAACCCGCAAGCGAAAAAGCATCGAAAAAATAAATCGAATATGAAAAAACAATCTCACGGCCTGAAAAACCGTGAGATTTTTTTATTTCTACTTTGCGCCCCTGCGCCTCTTGCGTTAAATTCTTCACACGGTATCGAAACACAAGCATGAACATACCAATCATAACCCGTAGCCTTAAACGACGCCGAAAGCCACTCTGTATAGTTTTTACAGGCGACGAGATCGGTCTGGAATGT
>JBPOHH010000726.1:0-2654 GCA_052035765.1 Bacteroidota bacterium | reverse complement strand
TGTACGTTCTGCATGATTATCCACCTGAATCGGAGCACCGCAGACGGCCATGTACGCGTCGCCGATGGTCTTAATTTTCTCCAAGCCGTGTTTGCGGGCGAGCCGGTCGAATTGAGAGAAGATGCCGCTGAGCAGACCAACTAATTCCACTGCTGATACTTGTTGTGACAAAGTAGTAAAATCAACAATATCCGAGAAAAATACCGAAACATTTTGATGGGTATCGGCAATTGTTTTCTCCCCGGCTACCATACGGTTAGCGATTTGCGAAGGCAGGATATTATGAAGAATTTTCTCTTGTTCCTGGAATCTGGCGAGCTTGACCCGGCGGTCACGTTCGGACTCTTCGACCTTCCGTCGGTTTTCCATCATGAGTGCTTGCTTGGTCGCCTCTTCACTGAGCACTTCTTTTTCAAGGTTGTGGTATGTTTTGAATTGCAGAAAAGCATCAGCCAACCTTCCTTCATTTTCATATAAATCAGCAAGGGTTTTATGCCATTCAACCAACGGAGCTTTTGCTCCAATCCCGGTGCAGAGTGCCATTGCCTTCAGCAAAATCTCCTCAGCTTTCCCTGCATTGTAGAATTCATTGTTTTTATCGGCATAGAGCGCGCCGATATCCCCGGTAATAGCAGCAGTTCTGGATTTCTCGCCGAGTTCTTCGTGTGCAACGAGCGCTTTGGTGTAGAATTCAAGCGCCTTGTCATAGTCGCCCAAATAGCGAAACACGCTCCCGATATTCCCGGTCACTATTCCGACTCCAGATTTCTGACCGAGTGCTTCATGTGCGCCGAGCGCTTTGGTATAGTATTGGAGCGCCTTGTCATAGTTACCAAGATTTAGATACACGTTCCCGATATTCCCGGTAGCTATTGCAGCTTCGGATTTCTGGCCGAGTTCTTCGTGTCCTGCGAGTGCTTTGGTGTAATATTCGAGTGCCTTGTCGTAGTTACCAAGATGGCGATATACGTTCCCAATATTCCCGATAACGTTTGCTGCCAAGGATTTACTGCCGAGTTCCTCGTGTACTGCGAGCACCTTGTTGAAGTATTGCAGCGCCTTGTCATAGTTGCCAAGGTTTTTATAGACAATCCCAATATTCCCGGTCACTCCTGCGGCTAAGCGTTTCTCGCCAAGTTCTTCGAGTACAGCGAGCGCATTGGTGAGGTAGTGCAGTGCATTGTCGTAGTTGCCAAGGGTATAATAGACAATCCCTGTATTGGCGGCAATGTTTGCGGCTCTGGATTTCTCTCCGAGTTCTTCGTGTACAGCGAGCGCTTTGGTGAAATATTCGAGTGCCTTGTCGTAGTTGGTAAGATTTTTATACACGATTCCGGTATTTCCGGTAACTGCTGCGGCTGCTGATTTCTCGCCGAGTTGTTCGTGTACTTCAATTGCCTTGTTGAAGTATTGCAGCGCTGTGTCATAATTGCCAAGAGAAATATTCACGTTCCCGCAAATAGTCCATGCCCTTGGTGTAATTGCGGTAAGGTTGTATTCTTCGGCGAGCGCTACTGCAGCTTGAGCAAGGGTAAGCGACTGCCCGTGATTCCCTCGAAGGCGTGCGATATCTGCGAGGGTGATGGTTGCCTTAGCGCGGAGCAGAACCCGATCGTGGTCTTTCCCCGAAGGAACGAAGTCAGGGTTGTCAAGTTCTGTTAACACTTGGTTTGCCGGGCGTTCAGCTTCGTCGTACTTCCCTGCAATTATGAGTGTATCTGCTTGATTTAGCAGGGTTTGTAATTCTTCACAACTCATGTATTTGCTTTCTGTAAAAAGTAGGTGTTCATCACGCCTTTGCCCTTGATGTCCATTTCACCACGCCGGATAAATTGTAGAGACGTTGCATGCAACTGTAGAGACGTTGCATGCAACGTCTCTACGGCATGTTTGAATTAATCCGATACATGAATTTTCCCCGCTTCGCCATGCGATTCCATCCTGCTTGCCGTATTCACCGCATCGCCCCACAGATCATACAGAAATTTATTCTCGCCCACTACGCCGGCCGCGACCGGTCCGCAATGCAAGCCGATACGCACTTGTATTTCGGGTATGGACTCAATCCATGATTTGTCACCATAATTATCCGGAAAAACAACGACGAGGTTTTCCATGACATCAAGCAATTTCAACGCGGCTTGTGCTGCTCTTTGGGCATGGTCTTCCTGAACAATCGGCGCGCCTGCAACTGCCATGTAGGCATCGCCAATAGTTTTAATTTTCTCCAGTCCAAATTCTCGCATCACGCCGTCGGCGGCGGAGAAAATGGCATTGAGTAAATGCACGAGCTGTTGTGCGGTAATGCACGAGGCAAGTGGTGTGAAATCCACAATGTCCATAAAGAGAATGCTGACGTTATCGAAGTGATCAGCAATTGGTTTCTCGCCCTTTATCAGGCGAGTGGTGATTTCTTCCGGCAGGATATTATTGAGGATTTTTCTCTCACTTGCGGCTGATGCACGCTCAATTTCTAATTGCTTTTCGCGTTCGGCCGCCAATCGGCGCTGATTCAGAAGATGTGCCTGTTTCTTCGATTCTTCGGAGCGAACCTCTGCTTTCAGGTCGTAGAACTTCCGCAAATACGTAATCGCTTCCCAACGTTTTTCCTTCTCGTAGAGCTTGGCTAATGCCTCGAAAACAATAATGTTCTG
>JBPOHH010000123.1:0-3850 GCA_052035765.1 Bacteroidota bacterium | reverse complement strand
ACGATATCGGCAAAGAGCACGGAAACGGTGGGTAATTTTTCGGCAATGAGTGTGCTGCCGGTGAGCATTTTGGCGGCGATGCTTGGGGGCAATACATTATGGAGTAATTGTTCGGTAGCTTCATGCTTTGCCCGCTCTACGGCATGAAGCTTTTCGTTCTCTGCCATTTTGCGCTCGAAGTCGAGACGCTCGGCCTGCTGCTTTGCTTCATCACTTTGTACTTCATCCTTTAGGTCATGAAATTTTTTAAAATGAAAGGCGAAATTCTCCCAATTTTTCTCTTTTTCGTACATATTCGCCAGATAGTGGTGGGTTTCGTACTGTTCTTTCCGTTCACCGATTTCCTCAAACATCGACAGCGCTTTCAGCAAATATTCCTTCGCTCTGTCTGTGTCATGATGCTCATACTCTTCTTTTGAATAGAGCAGTCCGATGCTGCCGGAATTGGTTGCCAAACCGCGCACGTTCTCGAGTTCTTCGGAAATAGCGAGGGCTGTCGTAAAATGTTCGAGAGCAGCAGAATAATCAGCGAGCTGTAAATACACATGTCCGATATTGGAGATGTAGATTTCGATACCGCTTTTACTGCCAATCATTTCCATAAGAGTAAGTGCCTGAAGGAAATACTCAAGTGCGCGAGGGTAATCCTTCCAGTTCAAATACACACTGCCGATGCTGCCGATGATATGCGCCCTGTCGCCATCGCGTCCGAATACTTCGCTTAAAGCGAGTGCTTGCTTGAAATACTCCAATGCCCGTTGATAATCTGCAAGCGCCAGATAGACATTCCCGATACTCGAAAGATTATTTGCTTTCCATTGTTTATTACCAATTGCTTCGTTGATGGCAAGGGCTTGATGGAATTTCTCCAAGGCCTTCGGATAATTGGACATACGCTGAAGAATGACGCCAATATTATGCAGATTGGCGGCGATACTGTGTCGGTTGCCGAGCTCTTCATCAAGCGCGAGGGACTTCTGCAGATATTCTAAAGCACGCGGGTAGTCGGCAAACTCCATATAGACCATTCCGATATTGGCATTTCGGGTGGCCATGCCGCTTTTGCTGCCCAATTCTTCGAAGAGTGCAAGGGCTCGCCGGTAATATTCCAGCGCTCGCGTGTATTCGGCAAGCTCCATATAGACAAGCCCGATATTGCCTATAGTGGTCGCCATGCTATTCTTATTTCCCAATTCTGTGGCAAGCGACAATGCGCGGTCATAATACTCGAGCGCGAGGGTACATTCGGATAGGTCGGTGTAGAGTAACCCTATGTTCCCAAGTATAGTTGCCTGCATTTCTTTCATCCCGTTCTTGAGAGCAATGGAGAGAGCTTCCTGCGCCCACGGCAATGCATGCTGCGCCAAGCCGCACTGCCAATATGTGCGGGCGAGAGTAAGCAGTACTTGAATGTGAGCATCGCCCGACTCACCGGTTCCATCGGCATTCATGGAGATAAGTGATAGTATTTCCCGTGCGCGCGATTCTACCAGGGAATACTCCTCGCCGGATTCTACAAGCGCCTCGAGTGCCTCGAGCTGTATGCTGAGCTGTTCGTTGGTCATGGATGTTCCAAAAAGTAGGTTTTCATTGTGCCTTTGCCTTTGATGTCGATCTCACCGCGGGGGATAAATTGTAGAGACGTTGCATGCAACGTCTCTACATGCAACGTCTCTACATGCAACGTCTCTACATGCAACGTCTCTACATGCAACGTCTGTGCATGCAAAGACGTTGCATGCAACGTCTCTACGGCATTTTTGAATTCCTCCGAGACATGTATTTTCCCGGCTTCGCCGTGGGATTCCATCCTGCTTGCGGTATTCACCGCATCGCCCCAGAGGTCGTAGAGGAATTTATTCTCGCCGACCACGCCGGCTGCTGCCGAACCGCAATGCAGGCCAATCCGCACTTGTATGGTGGGGATAGCTTCTATCCAGGATGTATCACCATAGGAATCAGGAAATGTAACCACCAGATTTTGCATTGTGTTGAGCAATTGCAGTGCAGCATTCGCAGCGCGGTGCGCGTGATCATCGCAGGGCGTCGGCGCGCCGGCTACGGCCATATAGGCGTCGCCGATGGTCTTGATTTTCTCCATACCATACTCCCGCATCACGCCATCGGCTGCCGAGAAAACGGCATTGAGCAAATGCACGAGTTGCTGCGCGGTAATCGTTGAGGCAAGAGGTGTAAAACCAACGATATCCATAAACAGTACACTCACCGAATCGAAGTGGTCGGCAATAGGATTTTCACCTTTAATCAGGCGTTGGGTGATTTCCTCGGGAAGGATATTACTCAGAATGTTTCTCTCTGCGGTGGCGCGGGTACGCTCAATGGTGAGTACTCTCTCTGTTTCTATTTTCTCTGCTTGCTTCTTTGCTTCTGTGCTGTGGACTTCTTTTTCGAGTTCGTAGAATTTCTCGAAGTGAGCATGACATTCTTCCCAGCGCTTTTCCATTTTGTATAAATCAGCAAGCGCTTTATGAAAAGCATAGAGCTGACGCTTCGTTCCAAGCTCGGCACACTGAGCAATTGCCTTGAGCAGATACTCTTCAGCCATAGCGGGGTCATACACACCAAGTTCTTTTGAGGAATAGACTTCTCCAATATTACCGATGATGAGTGCGGCACCGGATTTATTGCCAATTTCTTCATGATTGGCGAGTGCTTTGCCGTAGTATTCCAGGGCACGTGCCACGTCCGAGAATACATACACGCTCCCGATATTCCCGGTAATGGTCGCTGCTTCTGCTTTTTGTCCGAATTCTTCATACAAGGCAAGCGCTTTACTGTAATATTCGAGTGCGCAGGGATAGTCTTGGAGATTAAAATACACATTCCCGATATTACCAATCACCGAGGCAGCCCGTGTGTGTTGTCCGAGTGCTTCATGGGTAGCAAGTGCTTTGCCATAGTATTCCAGCGCGCGTGGATAGTCCAGGAGGCAGGCATATACATCGCCGATATTGCTCGTGACTGCTGCCGCACCGGTTTGATTACCGAGATGTTCGTACGCAGCCAGAGCTTTGCTGAAGTACTCCAATGTCTGCGGGTAGTCGGAGAGATACAAGTACACCGCACCAATATCACACAAAATGCGGGCTACGCCTTCTTCATTGTCGAGTTCCTCAAACGATACGAGCGCTTTGTGGTAGCATTCCAAAGCCCGTTGATAGTCTGAACGTAGAGCATAGACATTCCCGAATGAATTCCAGCATTTTGGGATGAAGTTGTGCAGGGAATGTAATTCCGCAAGCGAAAGAGCCATCTGCGTATCTGTAAGCGCTGCATCATAGTTACCTCGGCTCGAAGCAGTATATGCTCGTAGAAGCAAGGCATCAACGCACAACATCATCCTCAATCTGACTTCATTGTCCGGAAGGGGAGAGTCACGATAGAGCAGTATCTCCATGGTAATGCGTTCGACTTCTTCGCCATTGCCTCTATTGCTTGCTTCAATTGCATGCATGAGTCGTGCGTGGAGTTCTTCGTTGGTCATGCTTTCTCCAAAAAATACGTTTTCATCTTTCCTTTGCCTTTAATCTCCATCTCACCACGGGGGATAATGGTTACCGGTGAATGATTCGTGGTTAGCGGTGAAGGAGTACCGGTTATGGAGGAAGAAATGTCTGTATCTACCATTAACCATTCATTTCTTCCCATGAATAATTCCTGCAAAAATTCTTCGCTGACTTGTATTTTCCCCGCTTCACCGTGGGATTCCATGCGTGCTGCGGTATTGACGGTGTCGCCCCAAAGGTCGAAGGTGTATTTTGTATCACCGATGACGCCGCCGATTGCCGAACCGCAGTGAAGTCCGATACGCACCTGAAGCGCGCCGATA
>JBPOHH010000501.1:0-1865 GCA_052035765.1 Bacteroidota bacterium | reverse complement strand
GCAAAGACGCTGTTTGCGACGCATTACCATGAATTAAATGACCTTGCGAATCAATTCGAACGGATTAAAAATTACAAAGTAGAGGTGCAGGAAATTGGTAATTCGGTGATTTTTACACACCGCGTGTTGTCCGGCTCGAGCGACCACTCGTTCGGTATCCACGTCGCGCAAATGGCGGGTTTGCCACCGAAAGTAATCTCGCGCGCCACGGAAATTCTCAAAGACCTGGAGCAATCGGGTTCTAAAAGCTCTCCTCAGCCGATCCAAGGCGACCACAGCGACAATTATCAATTATCATTTTTTGAGATTAAAGACGACGCCCTACGCGAGAGAATCCGCAATCTCGACCTGAATCAGCTCACCCCTATCATGGCGCTGCAAACGCTCGCCGACCTGCAAAAAGAGAGCGGTCCGGGCGGGAAGAAATCGAAGAAGTAACTCAAAAATCCCGTTGGGATTGGGGAACAGCAAGCATTTTTTCTTTGGCTTGGACGGCAATGGGTGCCCGCAGACGACGGCTGGAATATAGCCGAGGGGAACAAAATCAAATCGTAACTACAAAATTTATTATCATCTTACAAACACAATGAACATAACACTCTCCCTCGACAAAGGAATGAGAATGCTGGGCACTAATGAGCGTGGCATGCAAACGGCATTTGACTCAAATGACGGTGACCACGTGGCCGCTGACGCCTCGCCGATGGAAATTATGCTGGAGGCGATGGGCGCTTGCTCGGCGATGGATGTGCTGTCGATCATCCGTAAAAAGCGGAAAACGATTACGGATCTCCGCATCGAAATAAGCGGCACACGCGCTGATGACCATCCGAAAGTCTATGTCAAGGCGCATCTTACGTATACGCTCGTGAGTCCGGATGCAACGACTCAAGACCTCACACATGCCATTAATCTTTCCCATGAAAAATACTGTAGTGCTTCGGCAATGTTTATACGTTCGGGATGCGACGTGACATTCGAAGCTATTGTACTTTCACCCACAATTTAATTATATATAATGAACTTAGTAGCAATTGTCGGCAGACCTAACGTAGGTAAATCTACCCTTTTTAATCGTATCATCGGCGAGCGCGACGCTATTGTCGAGTCCGTTTCCGGCGTCACGCGCGACCGGCATTACGGCAAAAGCGAGTGGAGCGGCGTGCAGTTTATTCTCATCGATACCGGCGGTATTGTGCCGCAAAGTGAGGATGTGTTTGAGCGTGCTATTCGTGAACAAGCCATGCTTGCCATCGAAGAAGCGAATTCTATCATCTTCGTCTGCGACGGACGCGATGGGCTTACTCCGATTGACCGCGATATCGCCTCGATTCTCCGTTCGTCCAAAAAACCGGTTATCCTCGTAATCAACAAATGCGACAATGTCAAAGAAGACGGGCAAATGTATGAATTTCATGAACTTGGCATAGGCGAACCATTCGCAATTTCAGCGATGAACGGCCGTAGCACAGGCGACTTCCTCGACGCGGTTATCGAGCCGCTTGAGCGGGGCGAACCGGAGGAAGATAATCGTTTGAAAATTGCTCTCATCGGACGTCCTAACGTCGGCAAATCGAGTATTACTAATGCTTTGCTTGGTGGTGAACGTGCGATTGTTACACCAATTGCCGGCACAACGCGTGATGCTATCGACAGTACGATGAAATTCTACGGCGAAGAAATTGTGCTCATCGATACCGCCGGACTCCGCAGACGCAGCCATATCACGGAGAATATCGAGATGTACAGCACGATGCGGACGACGCGCGCGATTGAACGTTGCGATGTGGCAATCGTCGTGCTTGATGCCGAGCGCGGACTCGAATCACAGGACAAGCGCATCATCGGTGACGCAGTCGAAGCAC
>JBPOHH010000602.1:0-2619 GCA_052035765.1 Bacteroidota bacterium | reverse complement strand
CACGACTCAAAGATGACGCAACGCAGCGGGCAGGAGGCGCAGGTCTCGGACTCGCACTCGTACGCCATATCGTGAGCGGCCATAATGGACGGGTCGATGTGGAAAGTTCGCTCGGTAACGGCACGACCTTCACGCTGTCTTTTCCTTCTGCCGAGGGAGATAAAGCAGTCGCGTAATTCACCGTATCGCATGACCTAAGACTTTTACTATAGGCCAATTACTTCACGTGGCATAATTTTCATATTCTCTATCACTATTGAGAGGAACAACCTCATGTACTCACGCCTGATGTCCTTTTCTGTTTTTGGAATCAACGCATTCACCGTTGAAATCGAAACCCATCTCGAAAACGCTTTACCTGCTTTTCTTATGGTCGGCCTGCCCGACTCTGCTGTGCGGGAATCCCGCGAGCGGGTTTCGGCGGCGATTAAAAACTCCAATTTTACCTTTCCCAACAAAAAAATCACCGTCAATCTCGCGCCTGCTGATATTCGTAAAGAGGGAAGTGCCTTCGACTTACCGATTGCCATCGGCGTGCTCGTCGCTATGGGAATCATCGAGCAATCGCGGGTTGAAAAGACTGCGATCCTCGGCGAACTCGCTCTGGACGGTTCGCTCCGCCCCGTGCACGGCGCACTTTCGATAGCCATTGAAGCGAAAAAAAAGGGATTTGAACGAATATTAGTTCCTGCGCAAAATGCTGACGAAGCCGGACTTGTCTCCGGAATAGCCGTCATTCCGCTCGATTCGCTCATACAGGCAGTCGATTACCTTGTCGGAGTGACCACCATCGCTCCGCGTGTCGTGGATGTGGAGTCGATGTTTCTCGACAATGGCAAGCACAGCGCCTTCGACCTTGCCGATGTCAAGGGGCAGGAAAATGTTAAGCGAGCAATGGAAGTCGCAGCAGCGGGTGGACACAACATCATCATGATTGGTCCTCCCGGCAGCGGCAAAACCATGCTTGCCAAGCGCTTACCGTCGATACTGCCGCCGCTTTCACTCGGCGAGGCACTCGAAACTACGAAGATACATTCTGTAGCCGGACTCCTGCCGTCGGGCGTCGCGCTTGTGACGCAGCGTCCGTTCCGCGCTCCGCATCATACGATTTCGGATGCAGCGCTTGTTGGTGGTGGGATTGGCATCGTTCGAGCCGGCGAAATTTCGCTCTCGCATCATGGTATTTTATTCATGGATGAATTACCCGAATTTGCGCGGAATGTGCTCGAAGTATTGCGGCAGCCGCTTGAGGATAAACGAATTACGATATCACGAACGAAGATGACGGTGGACTTCCCGGCGAACTTCATGCTCGTCTGCTCGATGAATCCGTGTCCATGCGGGAATTTTGGGAATCCGAGCCAACAGTGTACCTGTACGCCGCCGTCGATTCAGAAATACATGGCAAGAATTTCGGGTCCATTGCTCGATAGAATTGATATTCACTGCGAGGTACCAACGGTGAAATATCAGGATTTGTCAAGCGGGCGAACAGGGGAAACCTCGGCTGCAGTTCGGGCGCGCGTCGTGAAA
Organism: Bacteroidota bacterium; assembly: GCA_052035765.1. Taxonomy (GTDB): domain Bacteria; phylum Bacteroidota; class Ignavibacteria; order Kapaibacteriales; family UBA961; genus JADJXV01. The sequence goes on along the minus strand of JBPOHH010000602.1, from coordinate 1,086 downwards.
GCACGTGAAATTCAGGCAGAACGTTTTGAAGGAAAGCATGTGTATAAAAACGCAGATATGGCATCCAAGGATATCCGCCACTTCTGCAAACTCGACGAAGCGGGCGAGGCACTCATCAAGATTGCAATGACCAAGCTTGGGCTCTCGGCGCGTGCGTTCGACCGGATACTCAAGGTCGCGCGAACGATTGCCGATCTCGAAGCGAGTCCGAGTATTCAGCCGCAGCATGTGAGTGAAGCGATTCAATACCGTTCGCTTGACCGGCAGTATTGGAATGCGTAGGCAGTTTTTTATCTTGCGTTATATGCTTTATAATCAGCATGTTACGTTTTAACACAAAGACACGAAGTGGGCACGAAGTACACTATAGATACCGGTATTTGTAGTGCATGTTGTGGCTTTTTTAATATTACCAAAATCATAGTATTTTTCACTATTCTACACTACCATTATGAATGAAAATGAAATCTCCAAAATCGTTGTTGATGCAGGACTTAAAGTTCATCGAACATTAGGTCCCGGCTTATTGGAAAGCGCGTATGAAGCATGCTTGTATCATGAATTATGTTCACGTCATCTACAGGTTGAAAAACAAAAGCCATTACCTCTTGTATATCAGGGAGTACAGTTAGAAGTCGGATATAGAATAGATTTGCTGGTTGAAAATAAATTAGTTGTTGAAATTAAAGCAGTTGATGCGCTGCATGTTTTACACCGAGCTCAGATTCTCACCTACTTACGGCTTAGTAATTGCAAACTTGGGCTATTAATAAACTTCAACACTGTTCTTTTCAAGGAAGGTGTAAAGAGATTAATTATTGGTAAGATATAGCTTGTTTTGTTTGAAGAAAATTTTAACACAAAGTACACCAAGATTGTACAAAGTACACAATTGAAACTCGTATTTGTAGTGCTCTTTGTGGATTATCTTTGTGTACTTTGTGTTTAAAAATCAGCACGTTACAATTTTAACACAAAGTACACCAAGGTAGCACAAAGTACACTATAGATACCAGTATTTGTAGTGTCCTTTGTGGATTATCTTTGTGTACTTTGTGTTTAAAAATCAGCACGTTACAATTTTAA
>JBPOHH010000571.1:0-4532 GCA_052035765.1 Bacteroidota bacterium | reverse complement strand
CCGCACCTCACCGCCGAATAATCATCTTCGTGCAATACACCTTCGCCCCTCGAAGCTGCACCGAATACACGCCGGACGGAATATCCGCTACATCGAATTTCATCATCAGATGAGCGCCTGTTGGTGGAATACTCCACTCACGCACCATCTTACCGTGTAAAGAATACAGCACGACGGTAAGAGGTTCGCTTGCGCTCGGCGTGCCCTCAAGTGTGAGTTCTCCCTCGGAAATCGTCGGGTGGAATTCCCAATCTGATGCGCCTATTTCCTCAGCTACATCGGTGAGATTGTGCGCTTCAAAGGGCACAATGCTCGTGTCGGCAATGGATTGGTCGGTAGCATCAAACACCCGAACGAGCATTGACTTGGTGTTTACCACCGGTAAATACCATTTATAGGAAACAGTTGCTGCATCTAAATCGGAGACAATTTTCTCCCATGAAGCGCCTGAATTAATCGAATATTCGAGCGAGACAAACTGTACTTTTGAAGATTTCCACTGAATTTCATAAGAACCGGAGTCGAGCGCTTTCGCGCCACGCGGCGCAGTGAGAATCACGGTTGGTTTTTTCGGTTCGGTGATGCAGGACGTGCCTTCAATTTGCGCCCGCATATAGGCAGCGATTTGCGGAAGGAAGGTCATATTCACCCGGTAATAATTAAAGTCCTGATTGTGCGCCGCTAGATTCACATTCGGACAATAGCTCATGATGGAGCCGGGATTGGGGCGCGTTGTCAGGCCGGCGGGGAAACATTTCCCGTCTATTCCCTCTTGCACGACACAGGTGTCAAGTGGTGGATTCCAAAAACAGTTATGCGAATGCTGAGCGCCGAAGGTATGACCGAGTTCATGCGCTACAATATAGACGCCATACGTAAAATCAAGCGTCGGATATTTGTGAAACGTAAACGGTCCGGACGAAGAAAAGCCGTCATTTTTGCTACACACCGTCGTGCCTCCTCCTCCATTGCCAAGAGGATAGAGTAGCCCGAGTCCTCCCCCGCCACCTGCTGTGAGTACGTGGACGACATCGCGGTCAACGTCCGCATTATTAGCCTTCCAATAGGTCTGAGCTTTCCATGCGAGAGCATACGCATCGCCATTAACACTATACGGGTCGGACGGTGCATCTGTCCAGATTTTCAGCCATGGTACACTGAGCATGACATTGAGGTCATCTTCGAAGGCGATGCTTGCCATGGAGATAAGAGCGAGCGCGTATCCTGCTGATTTAACAGTATCTTTGCCTAATTCTGTAAAAAATTTCGTGTCGCATTCGACGGCAACGCGTACTTCGAGAAGTTTGGTGCTTAATGGACGTTCTGATTTTGATGCTGCATTCATGCTTGCAGGAGCTTGAAGCTTATTTTTCATCATTCGTTGACCTTCTTCACTCATACAGTGGAGGAGTTCATTCTGCTGATGCATGGACTGATCGGGAACGATGCAGTGAAGCGCGCCGTCGGTAGTGTTATCGGGTGCGATCGAGTAGGACGAGCCATCGGCGCGGCGGATGGAACCTATGAGTTCGTTATTAACGGCGCAGAGCGTGACGACTGAATTTGGTTCACCACTGATACTCCCTTTGAATACAACTACTTCCGGCAGGTGCATTGTCTTCTCGCCTTGTGCGGTGCCGACAAGAACAATCGTATTGGCGTCAGCGGCGGCACGTTTGCGGGTGAGCTGCAGCGTACCGGTCTCGGTGGTAGAGATGGGAAATTGGTCAATCGTGAGCTTGCCGGCTGAGCGAGCTGCCTGTAAATACTGACTCGGCGAATAGGCAACCTGTCGATAATTAACACTTTGATATATCTGAGCTTGCAGAAAAGATGCTGTGGAAATTACCGTTGAATTTGCCGTCAGCCGTGAGGTCTGCGCAGATGCAGAACCAAGAAGACCAACTATAAGCAATGCGAGAAGAGCGGGTATACAATGTTTCATACAGAACCTTTTGAAATAATGGACGTTGATGAATTTCTATCAATAGTTGTAAAATTACATAAAAAAAGTAATTCTTCATGTTCACTGGCAATAATGCTCTTCCTCCATCGCTCTCGATGAGCAGCTCTCTTGTCAACGAGTTTTAAATTAGCACAAAAGCGCTTTTTTGCTTAATTTTACTCACTTTATTTCAATATTCTTGTGGAAAATCTATGAAAATTACCCTGATTATTTCGGCTGTTCTTGCCGTCGTTCTACTGGCAGCTCCCGCATATTCTGCCGGCACTCTGACCATTACTCCTGCCAAGCCAACGGTCACGTCCAAGCTTACTTTTTCCTATACTCCTGATAAGAAATTTGCCGGCACTGCTTCCAAGCTCGTGGCAGCCGTCTATATATTTAACGAAGCTGAAGCACAGCCAACGGCTTACGAAGTGTCCCTTGAGAGCGATAAGGCGAAAAAATCCTACACCGGCTCCATGCCGGTGCCACGGAATGCAGTATTTGCATTAATCAAAGTCGGCGACGGAAAACAGTATGATAATAACGAGGAGAAGTATTGGGAGCAGCTTATCCACATCGGAACCGGTTTTCCGGTGAAGGGAGCAAATGTACGTGCTGCCGTGTCTTTGTTCGGCAGTCTGCCGGAGCCCTGCCGCCGACGTGCAGACCTCATCCGCGCCAAGGAATTTCTCAAGGACGAAGTCACGTATTATCCGGAAAATATTCAAGCTCAAATCGGACTCCTGTCGCTGCGATTTGAAGCAAAAGAGATGGCGAAAGAGGAGTATGATGCAGCACTTTTGAAAATCACGGATGGAGTGTTTGACAGAAACAAAGAGAACGAAGTTCGCTCCATCTCCCGCGCTCTCCGGGTGCTCAACAAGCTAGATAGATCCGCTGATTTAGAACGTCAATTCATCGAAGCGAATCCCAAGAGTGAGTTTGCAGAAGAAGTCAGTGTCGGCCGGCTTTCATCGGCAAAAGACGAAGAAGCTTTTGTCACTGCCTCGATTGATTTTCTGAAAAAATTCCCTGCTTCCTCCTACTACGACCGCGTAGCATCTGCGATAATCAACAGCGCCGTTAAGAAAGGTAAATACGAACAGTTACAGGAATATTTCGGAGAACAATCACGTCCATCGGCAGCAGCGCTTACCCAGATAGCCGGTGCCCTCGGTGAAATTGACTCCATGCTCCCGGCAGCCCAATCCTGGAGCGCACGCTCTATCGAAGCGGCGGAAAAAATTCCCGACAACCTGCGCCCGAAATTCATCACTCCCGGCGAATGGAAGCAGACCGTGAGCATCACCCTTGGAGACGCCTACGCTACCAACGGCTTTATTCTCAAACGGTCGAATAAACCCCAAGAGTCCTATTCTTCATTTGAAAAAGCCAGAAAATTACTCGCCGATGAAACGCCTGCCGACGTTTTTGAAAATATGCTCGAAGTGCTTGATGCTGCCGGGAAGCAAACCGAAGCCCTCGCCCTCGCCGACGAAGCAATCCGCACCTCCAAGGCATCAGCAAATCTGCTTGAACATCACAAAAAGCTCTTTGACTTCGTGTGGCATGGCACTAAAAGCTATGATTCAACGCTCAAAATTCTCAATTCTAAAGCACAAACCGAACGTAGAATAAAGCTTGTAGCCGAGAAGACCAATCTGCCGGCAATCGGCGGGAAATTCACCTCGCTCGACGGCAAAACGCTCGACCTGGCAGAACAAAAAGGCAAAGTCATTGTGCTCGATTATTGGGCTACCTGGTGCGGTCCGTGCCGCGCTTCCTTCCCGGCACTCCAGAAACTCTATGATAAATATAAAGATAACCCGAAAGTAGTCTTCGCCGTCGTCGATGTATGGGAACGCGTACCCGACCGCAAAAAAGCCGTCGAAGAATATTTAGCCAAGAATCCAAGTTACAAATTCCCGGTCTATTTAGACGAGACCGATGCTGTTGTCAAAAAATTCGGCGTGACCGGTATTCCTACCAAATTCTACATCGGCAAGAATGGCGCCGTTCAATTCAAAGAAGTCGGCTTCGCCGGCGAAGACCGTTTTCTCGAAGAAGCGCAGGATAAGATTTCGCTGCTGCTCGAGGAGTGATAAACGTCACGGAATTTACGCCAAATTCGTAGGGGCAATCCCTTGCGGTTGCCCCGATTTTGAATGAATGAATAATCGATAGAATTAACAACACAACCCATATACACAACCGGGGCAACCGTAAAGGATTGCCCCTACCGTGATAAAATTCGGAACCCAAATATCCAACAACATAACCCATATACACAACCGGGGCAACCGTAAAGGATTGCCCCTACGGTTAATTATCCAATAACATTACCCATGAAAAACTTCAAAGGCACAGCCACTGCAATCGTAACTCCTTTCTTATCGGACGAATCCATCGACTTTCCTGCTCTTGCCGGCTTAATTGAATTTCAAATCGAACAAGGCGTCGAGGCGATCGTCGCATGCGGTTCGACCGGAGAAGCAGCCACCCTCTCCCGCGAGGAGAAAGTCTCCGTTATTCGCTTTGCTATCGAGCAGGCAGCCGGCCGTATCAAGGTCATCGCCGGCACCGG
>JBPOHH010000746.1:0-2081 GCA_052035765.1 Bacteroidota bacterium | reverse complement strand
GCCTATCTCGAAGGACTCGGTTACCGCGTCGAACTCGGCAAAAACGCGCTTCAATCCTACGGCGGTTACCTCGCCGGAACGGATGATGAACGCCGTGAAGATATCGAGGCGATGTTTGTGAATCCCGGGATTGACGCCATCTTCAGCGCGCGTGGTGGCTACGGAACATCCCGTTTTTTAAATACATTAGACTACGATTGTATTCGAAACAATCCGAAGATATTCGTTGGCTTCTCGGATACGACAGCATTGCAGGCGGCTATTTTCGTCAAAACCGGGCTGGTCACCTTCTCCGGCGCGATGCCGTCGGTGGATATGGCAGACGACTTTCGGACAGTGTCGGAGGAATGGTTCTGGGGTATGCTCACCGTGCCTGACTTCGCGCTCACGCATACAGTGCAGGCGGAGCGTTTAGCGCCGGGAGGCGCGAGGGGCAAGCTGATTTGTGGGAATTTATCGGTGATGACGACCTTGCTCGGCACGCCGTATTGTCCGGAATTTACGGGGAATATTCTGCTGCTTGAGGACATCGGTGAAGAGCCGTACAGAGTTGATCGTATGCTCTCGCATCTCGAGAATGCAGGCGCATTTACAGGAGCGCAGGCACTTGCTTTTGGTCAGTTTACGGAGTCTGCGATGAGACCTGCCTCGGTCCCGCAGCGTCCTGTCAGCGAAGTACTTGCCGACTATGCGGAGAGATCGCACTTACCGGTCGTAAGCAATATCCTCTACGGTCATCAGCCCGAAAAGCTGACGTTGCCGTACGGGATTCTGGCAGAGATACCGGAGGAGGGTGCTGAGATGAGGTTTGCGGAAAGGGCAGTGGAGTAGGGGGAAGGGAACAACGATTAATTACCGAATGAAAAGAACACTAATACTTGGAGAAAATATGAAGGCATATAATGTTCTAGTCCTTTGTCAAGATAAGCTGGGAAGCTTTTATACAGTGTATCATTTAGCTGCCCAAAATGAAGAAGAAATAGTGCCGATACTCTTCGAACAATCAAAAGTAGAATCTTTTGAACTCGTAGAAATAGACGAGGTAGAAGTCCTGAGTGAGAGTACGAATTATCCGGTTGGTATATTTCAACAATTTGGGAGGTCATATTTTGAAGAATGATATTTCTTGTTCCAGTTCATCCAGCTATTTAACACGACATAAACACGTGCAGATGAAACGTCTGCTTTGCGTTCCCTCAGCAAGTATTTATTCAACAATGGAATTGACATCAGGTGTACATTGAAGGGATATGAAAAACTCTACCAAAGAGCAAAGAATTGTATTGTTTGAAAAATGCTGCCGAATGGTACCATCCAAGCCACGAGCGAACATCAAGAAGTTCTGGTAAAGAGGAAAAAAGACACCGCAAACACCCTTTGAATAAACATAGATAGACCAATTTGTGTAAAATTTGCAATCCCACTGCAAAATTGTATAAAACTACATAGTGTTTCTGAATGTGCGATCTGTTTTGATAGCGATGGAAGGCGTTCCTTTCGACTCTCCACCACGCGCCAAGACTCCGCATCTCTCCTTACGTATATTCACTACCGCCACAATGCGATGAATTGTTTACTATTCAAACGAAAATCATTATTTTCGCAATACGTGAATCCATGGAACGGATTATTCGGAAATTACCGTAATCAATTATTTAAGTAACTACTATATTTATAATTACAAGGAGAGACATGTCAAGTCAAACTACTAAAAAACTGACGAGCGAAGACGGAAAAATGTTCATCCATTCGCCAGGATATGAGGCCACCAAAGCACGGCTCGAAAATCTATGGAGAAATGATAGTAAAATCGTCCATTTCAATTCGCCGACTACTTTTTCGGGCGAATTTATTTTTGATTTAGCGAAAATATGCTGCGCATCTATCCTCTCGGACGGTTCGCATCAGGAGGAAGAAACAGTCGTTGCGAAAGAGATTTGCAAAGAATTGAATATTAATTGGGACGAGTTCAGCGTAATACTCAACAATGCAATTCATTTAGTACAAAATTCGAAGTATAAAGATGTCTATGAGTATCTGCGGTATTCGGAGTTCGGCAAGGGTACCAAAAATGCAATGCT
>JBPOHH010000467.1:0-4947 GCA_052035765.1 Bacteroidota bacterium | reverse complement strand
CCTATTGTGAGGGCGATACTCATCGCGACGAGTCCGATGGCGAGAGCGTAGCGTGAACCGTGGATAATCCCTGCCATTACATCCCGTCCGATGTCATCAGTGCCGAAGAAGTGATGCCCCGACGGCTTGCGATCCTGCAACATAAAAATATTTTTGTCAGTCGTTTCGGGAGAATACGCTACAGGTGGGAAGATTGCCCAGTCGTATTGAAGGGTTTTCCAGTCGGCCATCGCGGTTTCTTTGTCCCACGACGCCCAGCCGAGCGAGACGGCATATTGCTTCATGACAGGAAAAATTACGGTGCCGTTGCGTGAGGCGATGATGGGCTTTTCATTAGCCAAAAAATCAGAAAAAACAGCTATAAATACAAGAAAACCAATAAAATACACCGACAGAACGCCGAGCTTTTTTTTGCGGAACTGACGTTTGACAAATGCGCCATAGGATTCATTACGCGGAGTGCTTACGGTGGCCGACGTCGTAGAAGAAGTACTCATAGTTCGATAGATTCTCACTCAAAAACAACATTTAAAAATTAATTTGCCCAAAACTTACTGATTCTTTCTGAGCCGACCAAAATAAAAAACAAATCCATAATGTTTGTCGTCGTGTGGGTTCGTAACTTTGCCTTTGAACAATTATCCTCAGAATAGAATTCGTCATTTATCCTTGAAAATTTATGCCTCCTATTACAATAGCCATCCCGGACAATCCATTTTTTCTGCCGCTGGTGCAGAATCGCGCGCTCATTGCGCAGCAGTATAATTTTACTATCATTACCGCGAGTGAGGAGCGCTGTGCGGAGCTTTTGCTGACCAATCGTGCGGAAATTGCGCTCATGTCGCCGCTCGGCTACGGGGAAGCGGTGGCGCAGGTGGATTATCGTATAATTCCTGCTACGGCAATATCTTCCGAGGGTTTTACTGATATCGCGTCGGTCTATTTTAGTCCGTCATTGCAGACAATCGACTCGATTGCGAGTCCGAATGGCGGCGATTTTATCATTCAGGCAGGTAAGATTGTGCTTGCCGAAAAATTTGATATTCATCCTAAGTTTATCGCTGCGCGGGGTTCGCTTGACGAACTCCTCGCCCAAGCCGATTCTGCGCTTCTCTGGCATTCGCCTGATCTTCCGCCCGCCTCGCTTGATATTTCCGAAGAGTGGCTCGATGCATTTGAGACACCGATGCCGATTGCATTTTGGGTATGTCGTCCGGATGATTTACCGGAAAACATCACGGACATTATCCGTTCATTTGCCGCTCACGACTTACCGGATTACCGGCTCGTCCACGATCATGAATGCGAGTCGCCGGAGTCTCATCATGATGAATTTTCAGATTACCGCACCGGCAGGATTCATTACAAATGGACGGATGAGACGGAGGACTGGCTTGACCACACGCTCGACGCATTATTCTATCATCAGTTAATTCCGGCGCTGCCGGCGGTCAAGATTTTCGGGCGTGACTCGATTCATGAGTAATTCTGTTGGGTTCCCTTGGATTATATTCCAACCCACCGCCTGCAGACCAATGTTGCCAACTTAAGGAAGAAATTGGCAAGTAATTGAACACTTCGACAAGCTCAGTGTGACGGTAAGTCCTTCGTCATGCTGAGCTTGTCGAAGCATCAAGCCAATGCCGAATTCTTAAATTGACAGCAGTGTTCTCAGCGGACACCTGTTGTCGTCCAACCGTAGAATGACCCCCCCAAAAAAAAAAGAGTTGTAGCGATACAACTCTTTTTTTATAAACTATGTGCTGCAAAATTACGCAGGTTTTTTACCTTTTTGACCGACTAATGCAGGAGCATCAGCGCCGGCGGCTGCGGATTCATCCACACGTGGCGGCACGACGGTTGCGATCACGACATCGCCTTTTCCGAGGAGGGTCACATTTGGAATATTGACATCGCTAACGTGGATAGAGTGAGCGATAGTAAGGTTGCTGACATCGATTTCGATATGCTCCGGTAAATCTTTCGGGAGGCATGATACGCGGATTTTGTGGGTAGCGTGTTCGAGGATACCGCCATCACGCACACCGACGGCGAGTCCGTGGAGGATGACCGGTACTTCTACTTCAATAAGGGCATTTGCATCGACGCCGAAGAGGTCGAAGTGAACGATTTTGTCGGTCACCGGGTCGAAGGAAATTGCTTTGAGCACGCAGTCATACGCAGTATCATCGAGCATAAGGCGAACGATTTTCGCGTCGGAAGTATAGACGATAGGGCGCATTGCAAGTGGCGGTACGGCGATCGGAATAGCTGCTGTGCCGCTGGAATAATACACGCCGTTCACGAGTCCTCTGTTACGAACTGCTTTTGCGGCTTTTTTGCCGGTATCGCGGCGTTCTGCTTTTAAAACTACTTCACTCATAATGTTTGCTCCTTCGGAGTATTTTCGGGGAAAATGCTTGTTTAAGTTTAAGAATAGTTACCGGGCTTAGCGGATGATTTCAAAGAGCGAACTAATCGAGGCATTCTCGTGAGTCCGCACAATCGCTTCTGCTAAGAGCTCGGCAATAGAGATTATTTCAATTTTCGGAGAATCCCAATGCGGTGGAATAGTATCGGTCACAAAGACCTTGGATACAGCATCGCTTTGGTTAATTTTTTCAATTGCCGCACCGGAAAATACAGCATGCGTACAAACGCCGATAATGCGGTCAGCTCCTTTATTTTTAAGAGCTTCAGCGCATTTTACGAATGTCGAGCCGGTATCAATCAAGTCATCGACAATGATCACATTTTTATTCTGTACATCACCGATGATGTGCATTACTTCCGCCACATTGTGTGCGGGGCGACGCTTATCGACGACGACCAAATCTGCATCGAGGCGTGTAGCATACGCACGGGCTGTCTTCACACCACCCACATCCGGCGAAGCAATCGCGAGACGGTCGAGATTTTCCTGATGCAAGCGCTTGACAAGTGCAGTTGATGCATACAGGTGATCGAGCGGAATATCGAAAAACCCTTGAATCTGCGGCGTGTGCAAGTCCATTGCAATCACGCGGTCAGCACCTGCCTCCGTGAGGAGATTCGCCACTAACTTCGCGGTAATCGATACGCGCGGCTGATCTTTTCGATCCTGCCGTGCATACGAAAAATACGGTATCACTGCAGTGATACGCTTGGCAGATGCACGACGGGCGGCATCTATTAAAATCAACAGCTCCATCAGGTTATCTGACGGAGCATGTGTAGATTGAACGATGAATAGATCAACACCGCGTACATTTTCCTCGTACTTGACCCAAATCTCACCATCGCTGAAATTCTGGATTTTCACACCACTGAGCGACTGCCCTAAGGCGGTTGCTACTTTTTCAGCGAGCGGACGATTTGAGCGTCCCGATACTATTTTGAACTCGGACATATTGTGCGTTGCGGTATTGCTCTCGTTGCTTTTTTTGCTGGGGCGGCAGGGATCGAACCTACGGAATGGCGGAACCAAAAACCGCTGCCTTACCACTTGGCTACGCCCCAGTATTTTTATCTTTTTCTCTTTGAAGAGTTACAAATATAACTGTCTTTTACTTTTTGAGCAAGTTTTTTTGTAAGAATTCTGATTTTGAGCAATGGAATTCTCCATCTATGGCGCTACTTATCACAAAAATCTACGCTAATGACCGTACGGTGCGGCGATAATTATAATACATCATAGCCGCCCAAAACACCCGGCTTGCCACTGCTTGCCAGCAGGCGCCGAGCAAGCCATAGAGTGATACGAGGGTCACAGTCGAAACGATGTCAAATATCGTTCCGGCGATTGAAATCTGCCGTGTCCAGACGCCCTTGCCCTGAGAGAGTACAAAATAATTAAACGGCTGATAGAGCCCTTGAAAAAAACCTGCCAGGACCAGCGGAAGCATCAGTGGGAGCACGGGGATATAGCGTTCGTTGGCTACAAGATGAATAAGGATTGGTGCGCCAAAGTAAATAGCAATTCCCATCAGTACCAGAATACCTGCATTGATGATGATCAGGCGTTTTTTGAGTTTATTCTGCGTGCTGAAATTCTTATACAGTGTTGAAGAAATCGACTGTGAAGCCATTGACATCGGCGCATAGAGACTGCTCCCGACGGCGAAGTATGCAGACGATGCCATAGGATTGAAGTATGGAATCAGCACACTTGCCAGATTAAAAGCCGGCGAAGAAATCGCCCGGGCGATATAAATGTGCCAGCCATATTCGCGGACGTCTTTTTTTAGCGCTGGAATATTGAGTTTCCACCCTTCAAAAATCGGCTTATGGAGGTAGAGTACCCAGAGTCCGCTCAGCCCCATTGCGCCGAGATTCAGGAGAAGTGAGAGCATGGAATTGACATTCCCAAGCATGATTGCCAGACCTAAGCTTGCGGTATAGAGGAACTTAGACATAACCGTATAGATCGACAGTTCATATATTTTACCTGACCCCGATGCAGTCTCCTGTATAAAGAACTGAAGGGGATAGACCCATGCCAGGAGTCCGGCGAGAGCCATCACCTGCCGCAACTGTTCGGAGGAGTAGATAAATGGCATAAACGCGCTGCATATCGACATCATTATCGAAAAAAACACCGATATAAAGAAGACAAAGACGAGGAGTGTGCCGTACATTTTGCGGGTATCGTTTTCGGTCTTGCATTGGGTCAGCAGCCGTGCGCCGGAGGTAAATATTCCAAATTCAAAGAACATATAAATAAACGTAAAAATTGCCAGTGCGGCAGTCACGACGCCATATTCCTGCGGACCCGAGAGGTAGTTGGTATTGAGCTTTTGGGTTGCAAATGAAAACACAATACCGAGCAACTGCGCCAAATAGAGCACGATCGCTTTTTTCGATTCCGGAGTGCTGAGGAGCTTTCGCAGATTGGTAATCGTTAGTTTCTTGGTAATTGCCGTAAGAGGGCGTATTTTTGTTGTGTTCATAATTGCAATAATTGGTCAA